>JAYTML010000028.1:0-4349 GCA_043728655.1 Chthoniobacter sp.
TACGGTCGCGAGACGCATCCGCTCCCCCTGCCGGTGCCTGAGTTCGCCGCGGTCCCCGCCGGTGCGCCCGTGCCGGTGAAGGCGAAGGTCACTCGGGCAGTCGTTGGCGCGGTTTTCTTCGGGCCGCTCGGGGCCATCGCCGGCACAGGGCTGGGGCTGATCGTCAGCGGCCTGCTCGGCGATTTCCGGCGGAAGGACGGGAGCGGCTAGCCGCCCTCACGCTACGGGTCCTTCGGCAGCGGGAAGACCCACTTGTGGTAGAGGAAAAACTTCAGCCCGCTCAGGAAGAACTGCGTGGCCACAATGTCGAGATCGAGCGGAAACCGGCCGAGACTGAGGGCCATGTGCGCGTCGTGGTGCTTGAGGATGGCGAGCAGAGTGGAGGAGAGCAGCCACATGCAGGCGACCGCACTGATGTAGCGGGGGAGCGCCTCGCGCTTTCGGCGGGAGGTGCGGAAATTGATGAAGTAGTTCCAGAAGAAGAAAAACGTGGAGGCGACGCCCACGCTGGCGGCGGCGAGCGCAAACTTCGGCCAGTCCGTATGGGCCTCGAGCCACTTGAACGGCGTGGAAATGAGCAGGTAATTCACCGACGCGCCGGCGAGGAACCATAGGAACCGGGCGCGCACTTTCTGGCGGCGCTTGGGCTCTTCGATATCGGAGAGGTCTTTCATCCGCATGTGCTTATGGGGAAGCCGCGCGGGCAACAAACAGAAATGCCGGGGCGCGCAATGTAGCTTGGGCTTCAGCCCAAACGCCCCTTCACTTTGGGCTGAAGCCCAAGCTACTTTCCATCCGTGCCGACCTCTCAAGAAACTCCGCCGCGACGCGTCGCGGTCACCGCGCTCGGCGTGGTCAGCCCGCTCGGCATCGGGCTGGAGGAAACGGCGGCGGCGCTCCGCGAAGGGCGCGACAGCGTGCGGGCGGTGACGGCCTTCGACGTGAGCCGGACGCGCTGCAAGACGGCAGGGCACGTGCGGCAAATGACGGCTGACGAATGCGGAATAACGCGGGGCCTGCATCCGGCTAGCCGGATGATGATCGCGGCGGCCCGGCAGGCGCAGGCGCAGGATGCGGCGTTTGTGCCGGAGCTTTGCGTGGTTGGGACGACGAGCGGCGGGATGAGCTTCGGCGAGCAGTTTTTCCGCGCGCAGGTGGCGAAGCTGCGGCCGCGAGAGCGGGCCGCGTGGCTGGCGAATTACCTGCCGCAGAAGGCGGTGGCCGATGCGCTGGAGGCGTGCGGCTTTTCGTGCCCGAGCCAGATCATCGCGAATGCCTGCGCATCCGGGACGAACGCGGTCGGGCATGCGTTCCGGTTGGTGCGGGCGGGCGTGCATCGGCGCGTGCTCTGCGGCGGCTACGACGCGCTCTCCGAGATGGTCTTCGTCGGGTTCGATTCGCTCCAGGCCTCGACGCCCGAAAAGATCCGCCCTTTCGACAAAAACCGCACCGGGCTCGTGCTCGGCGAAGGCGCGGCGATCCTCGCGCTGGAGGACATGGAATCCGCCACGCAGCGCGGCGCGGCAATCCTCGCGGAGGTCACGGGCTACGGCATCTCGACGGACAATCATCACCTCACGCAGCCGCACCCCAGCGGCATCGGGCCGCGGCAGGCGATGGAGCGCGCGCTCGCGGATGCGCGGCGGGCGCCGGGCGACGTGGATTACATCAATGCGCACGGCACGGCGACGGCCTTCAACGACGCGACGGAGGGCACGGCGATCTCGCAGATTTTCGGCAGTCGCGTGCCGGTCAGCTCGACGAAATCCATGATGGGCCACTCGCTCGGCGCTGCGGGCGCCATCGAGGCGGTGTTCTCGATCCTCGCTTTGCGAGGCCAGTTTCTGCCGCCGAATATCCACTACGCGGAGGCCGATCCCGCGTGGGCGCTGAACATCGTGGCGAACGAGGCGCGCGAGGCGCGCGTGCGCTGCGTGGTGTCGAATTCGTTCGGCTTCGGCGGGACGAATGCGTCGGTCGTTTTGGAAAGGGGCGAGCCGTGACCGCGCACATCGCAGGCATGGGCTGGGTCACGCCGCTGGGGACTGGGCTCGAGGATGTCTTCGCGCGGATCACGGCCGGCGAGGTTGCGGAGGCGAAGGCGGTCGCGAATCCCGAAACGGGGCGCGTCCATTCCTACATCCCCGTCCCGATGAAACTCGTGGAGGCGCTCGGGAGAAATCCGCGGCTGCGGCGCGCGAGCGCGATCTCCTACTTCGCCGTCGCCGCCGGGCTGGCGGCGCTGGCGGATGCTGGGATCGGGATGACGCCGGAGCTGGCGGCGCGGACGGCGGTGGTCTTCGCGATCTCGAACGGCGGCGTGATCTACACGCGCAAGTTTTACGATCAGATCGTGAAGCAGGGCGCGAACGCCGCGAGCCCAGCGCTCTTTCCCGATACGGTCTATAACGCGCCCGCGAGCCATCTCGCGGCGCAGCTCGGCATCGACGGCGCGAGTTACACGCTCGTGGGCGATGCGTCGGTGGGAATCTCGGCACTGCACTTTGCCGGACAACTGCTGGCCACGGACGACGTGGAGCAGGTCGTGGTGGTCGGCGCGGAGGAGTGCGACTGGATCCTGTGCGAAGCATACTCCCAGTGGCGGCTCGCACGCACGCCGCTGGCGGAGGGCGCGGCGGCGCTGGTGCTGCGGCGCGAGGGCCGGTGGCGGCTGGACACGCATCCGGGTGTGCCGTTTTTCCGGCAGCGCGAGGCGGCGGCTGCGCTGGCGTCGGTGCTCGCGGAGTTCGCGGACGCGAAAGTGGAACGCATCATCGCGAGCGCGAATGGCACTTTCATCGACCGGGCCGAAGCGGCGGCGCTCGCGACGCATTTCCAAAACGTCCCGATCGTCACCCCGAAGAAATCGCTCGGCGAATGCCCCGGCGCGGGCGCGCTCATGCAGACCGTCGCCGCCGCGCTTTCGGGCGGGCGGGCGCTGGTGACGGTCGTGGGTTTCAATCAGCACGCCGCCGCGGCGATGGTCGGTTAGTCGGAGCCAAGCGCTCCTGCGCGCCGGTGTTGGCGCTTGGCATCGGCCGCGCGCAGGAGCGCTCAGGCCGGGCGCGCAGGAGCGCTTGGCTCCGCCGGGCGCGAACGCGTTTTATGTCGCGGATGCCGGGGTGCGCGGACGCGAAAGCAGGCCGTGCTTCGGCGCGAAGACGAGCGCGGCGAGGAAGATGAGCGACTGGATGAGGACCATGCACGCGGCGGTCGAGGCATTTAGGAAGAAGCTCACATAGACTCCCGCGAGGCTGGAGAAGACGGCGCTCGCGGTGGCGATCCAGAGCATCCGCCCGAAGCGGTCCGTGAGCAGATAGGCTATGCAGCCGGGCGTCACGAGCATGGCGATGACGAGGATGATGCCGACCGCTTTCAGCGCAGCGACGATCGTGGCGGCGAGCAGCGCGAGGAGGAGGTAATTCAGAAAGCCCGCGGGCAGGCCGATGGCGCGCGCATGGCTGGGATCGAAGCAGAAGAGCAGCAGATCGCGCCGCAGCGCGAGGACGATGGTGAGCGTGACTCCCGCGACGACGCAGCTCTCAATGAGGTCGCGCCGCTCGATGCCGAGGATATTGCCGAAAAGGATGTGGTCGAGATGGAGGTCGCTTTTCACTTTCGTAAAAAGCACTAGGCCAAACGCGAAGAGGCCGGTGAAGACGACGCCCATGACGGTGTCCTCCTTCACGCGCGAGTTGGCCTTGATGAAGCCCGTGGCGACCGCGCAGAGCAGGCCGGACGCGAATGCGCCAAGCGCGAGCGGCGCGCCGACGGCGTAGGCGATGACGATGCCGGGCAGGACCGCGTGCGAGATGGCGTCGCCCATGAGCGACCAGCCCTTCAGCACGAGGTAGCAGGAAAGCACCGCGCACACCGCGCCGACGACCGCGCCGACGAGCATGGCGTCGCGCATGAAGGCGTATTGGAAGGGTTCGAGGAGCTGTTCCATCACGACGCGGAAAATCCGAAATCCGAAATCCGAAATCCGAAACAAATCCGAACGAGTGGAAACGGTCGGAAATGCAAAACGGCACTCGCCGTAAACTTCCGGTTCTCGTCTGCTTTCTCGTTACCAAACTCCGTTTGGGAATGCATCTGCTGGCGAAACTCTGTTTCGGCGGCGGGACGCGGCATGCGTGCGCACGCGCTCCCAGGGCAACGGAGTTGCGGGGACAAGTGCGTTCCCAAACGGAGTTTGGGAACGAGGGGAATTGCGGGATTTGTTTCGGATTTCGACATTCGGATTTCGAAATTGCCGCGCTACGCGGCTGCGAGGCGTTTGGCGCGGGCGGCGAGGATGCCGTGCTTCGGCGCGAAGACGAAGGCGATGAGGAAGAGGATGGTCTGCA
>JAYTML010000029.1:0-3120 GCA_043728655.1 Chthoniobacter sp.
CTCGAACACTTCGGGCATGAGGTGGTCTCCGCGGCGAACGGCACGGATGCGTGGGCGAAATTCGATGCCGAACCGGTGCGCGTCATCGTGAGCGACTGGATGATGCCGGGCCTCGATGGCCTGGAGCTGTGCAAAAAAGTCCGCGCCCGCCCGAAGACCGATTACACGTATTTCATCCTGCTGACGGCGATCAATACGGGCCGCGACAATCTCCGGCAGGCGATGGACGCCGGGATCGACGACTTCCTGACAAAGCCGCTCGACCGCGAGGCCATCCTCATGCGGCTCCGCGTGGCCGAGCGCATCCTCGAGTTCACAAAGCAAATCCGCGCGCTCAAGGATCTGATCCCCATCTGCATGTATTGCAAAAGGGTGCGCGACGACTCGGACTACTGGGACCAGGTCGAGCACTACATCCACGAGCACACCGGCAGCAATTTCAGCCACGGCATCTGCCCGGCGTGTTTCGACGTGCAGCTCGAGTCGATGACCCGCGAGGGACTGACGATCGCGCCGCTGCCCTGAGGCGGCATGGCAGGCGGACGGCTCAGGCCGCTCCGGCGGGTTCGACGGTGGAGCGCTTGAGGGAGTGGCGGATGAAATTCGAGCCGAGATCCCAAATCGGTCCCGGGAAGCTGCGACATTCCGTGAGGACGGAATCAAGCGCCGTCACGAAGCGCGCGATCTCGCGCTCGCCGATGATGAGCGGCGGCAGGATCTTCAGCACGTCCATGGCATGCCCCGCGATCTGCGTGAGGATGCGGTGCTTTTGGAAAAGTGAGGTCACGAGCATCTGGGCGAAAAGCTCGCGCTCGACCTTGTGGAGGAGCTTCCAGCCCATCTTCATCGCCAGCTCGCGGGGCTCGTGGAACTCAATGGCGATCATCAGGCCGAGGCCGCGCACTTCCTTGATGAGTGAGTGTTTTTCCTTCAGCCCGCTCAGCCGGCGCACCAGCTCCGCGCCCTGCTCGCGTGCGCGCTCGACGAGGTTTTCGTCGTCGAGCACCTGGAGCGTGGCGAGGCCGGCGGCCATGGCGAGGTTGTTCCGCCCAAAGGTCGAGGAGTGGACCACGCAGCGGTCGAGGCGGCTGAAAGTCTTCTGGTAGATGGCGCGGCGAGTGACGATGGCGGCCACCGGGACGTAGCCGCCGCTGAGCGATTTCGCGACGGTGATGATGTCCGGCTCCAGCCCCCAGTGCTCGAAGCCCCACCACCGCCCCGTGCGGCCGAGGCCGGTCTGCACTTCATCGCAGACCAGCAGCGTGCCGTGGGCGCGGCAGAGGCGCTGCGCCTGCACGTAGAAATCGTCGGCGGGAAAGTACACGCCCTTTCCCTGTACAGGCTCAATGAAAAGGGCGGCGACGTCGCGCTTCGCGAGCAGTTTTTCGAGCGCGGCGATGTCACCCATTTTGATGCGCGTGCAGTTTTCCAGCAGCGGCTCGAAGCCCTCGCGGAAGCTCGCGTCGCCCATCGTGGAGAGCGCGCCATTCGAGAGTCCGTGAAAGGCTTTCTCGATGGAGACGAGCCCGCTGCGGCCGGTCGCGGCGCGGGCGAATTTGATCGCGCCCTCGATGGATTCCGCGCCCGAGTTGCAGAAAAAGACGGCGTCGAGATGCGGCGGCGTCTTTTTCAAAAGCGCCTCGGCGAGCAGGCCGCTGAGGAGCGAGCAGTCCATCTGCACCATGTTTGGCAGGTCCATCTCCAGCACGTCGCGCAGGGCGCGCTGCACGGCGGGGTGGTTGCGTCCGATATTGAAGACGCTGTAGCCGCTCAGGAAATCCAGGTAGTCGCGCTCGTCGAGATCGTAAAGATAGGCGCCCTCCGCGCGGGCATAGACGTGGTCAAAGCCGATGATGCGCTGCACGCGGACGAGCGTGGAATTGAGGTGCTTTTCGTGGAGCGAATAATTTTCGCCAAGGCGGGCGGTGACGAGGCCCTTGAGGTCGAGCGGCATGGGGCGCGACGTTACGCGGGTTCGGTGCCTTGGCCAGTCGAGAAAACGCGCCCCGCCAACTCAGCGCGTGATGCTCACCCAGGTGCCGATGGGCGCTTCCTTGAAGAGCTTTTGCGCGGCCGCCTTTGGCAGGCGGATGCAGCCGTGCGAGGCCGGTCGGCCGGGGACGTAGCCGGCGTGCAGACCGAACGCCTGACAGCTCAGACGCATGAAAAACGGCATCTTTGCCTCGCGGTAAATCGACGACGTATGGTCGAGGTGTTTGTCCGTGATGACGTATTCGCCCGTCTTCGTGTCAAAGCCGGCGCGCCCCGTGGACACCGGCGTCTCGAGCGCCACAGCGCCGTCCTTGTAGAAAGTGGCGCGCTGCGCGTTGAGCGAGATCTCGATCCGCGTCTGGGAGCGCGGCGGCGCCTTGCCGAGGAGCGCCTGCACACTCGCCGGGCTGGCGGCCCAAGCGGCGAAATAGAGCGCGATCAGCCGCGATTTTCCGTCCGTGCCAGCGTTGCGGTTCGCGCCGGAGGCGAGGAGCATCCGCACGGCATCCGTATTGCCCAGGCCCGCCGCGAGCATGAGCGGCGTCATGCCAGGCTCGGTCGCCACGTAGTTGCGCATGAAGTTTGCCGGGATGCGCTCGCGCAGCGCGGTGTCGCCCGGCTGGTCAAGCACGCAGTTCGGGTCCGCTCCGCACGCGAGGAGCAGTTCGAGGAGCGGCAGGTCATTCGTCGCCACGGCATAGGCCAGCCACGGCTGGGTGCCCTCGGACGGAGCCGGAGGGTCGGCGAATTTCTCGCAAAGCAGCGCGAGCAGCGCGGCGTCGCGCGCCTGGAGGGCCTGGTGAAAGTGGACGCGCGCCGAGGGAAACCACGCGACCTTTTCCCGCAGCGCGCCCAGCACGAGGGCGACGGCGCGGCTGTCGCCTGTGGCAAAGGCCAGCTCGGCGAGCGCCTGCCCGTCGCGGAGCGTGCCGGTGAGTTCGCCGGGCGATTTCAGGAACTGCCCGAGCACCGCCGTCCGGCCTCCGGCAAGCGCGTAGTGCAGAGCGCCGCGACCGGAGGCGTCGATGTCATCGAGCGCTGCGCCGCTCGCTCGCAATGCGGCGATGGTGGGCAGATCGCCGGCGTATGCGGCGGTCATCAGCGGCGTCACACGGTCGTCGTCCGCGA
>JAYTML010000030.1:0-3485 GCA_043728655.1 Chthoniobacter sp.
CGCCGGAAAGCCGTCCCGAAACTCAACCGTCGCCTGCCGCACATCGAGCTGCCCGCCGCCCGCGCGAAAGCCACTGCCGCCGCCGGATGTAAACTTCACGCTGCCGACCAGCGCGGGCTCCGCACCGGTGCCGGTCAGCCGCACATCGGCGGACATCGCCTCACCGAAAAGCCGGACGCCCCCGGCGCTGCCGCGCACATCGAACCGCCATGCGTTCCCCGGTCCGCCCTTCAGCGCCAGCACCGGCGGCAAATCGCACGCCAGATCACCAGCCAGCCATTTCTCCACCTGCGCCCGGTCAAAGCCCTCGACAGACGCCGCCATGATCGTCGCGTCGCCGCTCACCGTGGCGGCGCTGAGGGGGCCGGTCACCCGGAGTGCGAGGGTCGCATCGGCCACTATTCCCCCGCGGCCCTCCTCCGCGGGAAACAGGCGCACGCCGCTCTTTGCGCTGGTGACTCCGAGCTTGAGCGACGGGTCGTGGAGGTTCGTGAAATCAATTTCGCCGCGCGCGGTGAGATCGCCCGAGGGATGCCGTCCGGTGAGCATTTCGACACGCAGCGTCTGACCGTCGAATGCGACCTCGCCCTCCACCCCGGTGAGCGCGACTCCGCTCCAGCCGAGCGGCAGGCGCCCGCCGGTCAGCGTCAGACCGCCACTCGTCTTGAGCGCGCCGAGCGGACCTTCGGCGGACACATTTCCACGCACGATGCCGGCGATCGGAAAGACCAGCCCGGTGAGCTGCGCCGTATCGTGGAGGCTGAGATCGTAGGCGGTGAGGCTGACTTTGCTGACCGTCTGATCGTCGAGCAGCGTCGCAAGCGACGTGTTCGGCCAGGCATTCCATACATCGAGCGGCAGCAGCGCGTCGCCCTCCAGGCGGAGCGCCTTCCGGTGCATCAGGCGGATGCCGCGCAGCGAGACGGCTTTGTTCACCACTCCGACCTGGGCGGTGAAAGCCGAGTCGTCGTCGGAAAGGGAAAACGTGGAGAAGACCATGCCGCCATTCGAGTAGGTCGCCTCGAAGTCGGCATTGATCGGGTGAAGCCGCGAGGCCGTCGCGCCGAGCGAGCGGACTTTTCGCATGCGCGCGAGGAACTTGCCGCTATGCCCTTTCGCCGAGCCCTCACCGCTCCAGTCGATCCGTGCGCCGCCGGCCAGCGGCTCCGGGACGAAGGGTTTTTGCAGGATTGCCGCGTACTGGCCGAGATCGGCGACGGAAGCGCGGATCTCGCCCCAGTACTGCTTGTCACCGACGATGTTCACAACGCCGGTGCCGTTGATGTAATCCGCGCCGTTGAAGAGCGAGACGTCGGTGATCTGATACTCGTTGCCATTGAGCTTCACGCTCGCCGAAAGTTTCTCGATGGGCGCATCGTGCCAGCGGAGCGCCGAGCCGGTGACATTGATCCGCCCGTTGAACTGCTGGTCCTTTCCCCGGACCGAGCCGTCGATCGTCGCGTGGCCCGCAGCGTACTGAAACTCCGGCAGGACCAGCGCGGAGAGCATCGTCAGGTTGTCGATCTTCGCCGAGATATCGCAGGAAAACTCAGACCGCCACCAAGCGACGCCAGGCATCGGCAGCGCCATTTCGCCAGACAGTTTCATCTGATTTTTCCCCTGCGCGAGCGCGAGCTCCGGCACCTGGATGCGCCCGTCGAGCAGCTTCGCGCCGAGCACCAGCGAATCCCACTGGCGCGTCTCCCACTGAAAATTGGCGGCCTCGAAGCGCAATTCCGCGCTCGCTTTCGCAAACTCCTGCGGCGGACCGCTGAAGGTGAAACGGCCGGCCTTGATCGTCCCTCCGGCTGCGTCGGAGACGCCGAGGAAGGCGGCCAGCTTCGCCACGTCGATCTTCGAAAACGGAACCGCGACGTAGATCGAAAACTGCGGCTCCTGCGGCAGGGTCTGCACGTCCGCGCGCAGCTTGCCGCCAAAGGCCGCCAGCTCCACGGTGAATTTCATCTGCCCCCGCGCAAGATCATTGAGCGAAGTCGAGAATTCCAACACCTCCACGCCGGGTTCGAGCGTGAGGCCGGCCACCTGCAGCGTGCTGTCCTGGATGGAGGTGGTGCCAGCGACATCGCGGAAGGTGCGCGTGAGCCACGGCTGCCTCACGATGATCTGGCCTGCGGTGATCGTACCCGCCTCGACATCGCTCAGCGTGAGCGTGGTCTGGAGGAAGCGCACGTAGTGGCCGTCGCCCTCGATGATGAAATCGACATCCACCGCCTCAAACCGCTCCGGCGCGGCCAGCACGCGTCCGCGCGGACGCGGGATTTGGAACTGGAAAGCGGCGGGCGGCGCAGCGGACTCCGCGGCCACTGGGAGGCGGGTCTTGCAGGTCACGCCTTCCAGCGTGAGACGCTGGAACCATCGCCCGGAGCTGCGCGGGAGCAGATTGCGCCAGGAGAAAGTCGCGGTCGCAGTTTCGATCTCGCACCGGGTGACGGGACCGCTTTTTCCCTCGTAAGACCAGACCGAGTCGCGCAGGACGAGCGGCTCAAAAAGGCTGCCGCCGACGCTGCCAAGCTGCGCGTCCACACCGTTCCGCCACGCTTCGCAGCGGATGAACTGCCGCACGGCGAAGCGAAAGCAGTCCGGATGCAGAAGCGAGAGCAGCGCCAGGACGACGAGGATGAGAACGAAACGGACAGGCCGGAAGCGGCGCAGCCGGGCGAGGGCTGCGGCCTTGGCGTCCGCGTTCTGCGAGGTGGAAAGGGTGGTCGGTCGACTCAAAACAGGGCGCAAAGCGTAACGCGCCCCGGAGAAAAGGAAAGCGGCTAGGGCTCCCGCCGTAACGAATCCGTGGCGGCACCGCAGCCTCCGGGTCTTAGCGAAAACGCGAGACCCACTGCAGGCGGCTCTGGCTCTATGAACTTCCGGCCGGGGTGCTCACGCCCCAACGGCGCACGCGCCGCAAAATGGCCGCACCCGCCCGCCTTGCAGCGAAATCAACTCCGCCGACATGTTCGCTTTCCCTCTGTTTTCGTGGAAGGGAATCGGCTCGGGATCGCCGTCAGGGATGGAGCCTTTGTCCACCAAGCGGCCGAAAAATCCCGCCGCACGCGCGATGGCCGCATCCGGCTCCGGGTGCGCGACGCCGCATTTTTCCCATCACGATGGCCCTTTCCCAAGCAGCCCCGCCATATCCACTGCAAGCGGTGCTCGGCGCACCGCTTACGCCGTTTCGCAGCGATGCACACCAGCAACAATGCACCCCGGCGGCGCGCTGCGATGAGGAGTTGCGCGAGCGTGCGGCGAGGGCGCGCGTCCAGTTTCACAACGCTGCTCCATCACGCGGAACGATGATGGCTACCTCACTTTCGGCGTCGCTTCGGAATCAGCATCCGAGCGATAGAAGGCATAGACACAACCTAAGCTCAGCGCCGTGAGGATGTGCCAAAGCGCGTGACCCTGCGCCCACGCATCCGGGCCCGAGAAGCGCCCCGCGATGTCAAGCTGGCGGCAGAAAACGGCGGCGA
>JAYTML010000031.1:0-1831 GCA_043728655.1 Chthoniobacter sp.
CGATACGCCTTCGAGAGATCGAGGATGCCGTTGTCGCCCTTGTTCCAGTTCTCAATGCACTTGCGGACCTGCGCCTTCGTCGTGCCCGGCTCGAAGCCCATGAACGTGTAGGGAAAGTTGTTGCCGACGTTGTTGTGCTGCGGCGGGAAGTAATACGACTCCGGCTTGCCCTCCTGCCCCACGAGCTTCGCCTGCTTCGCGGACTGATGCATGTGGTGCGGGATCGGACCCATGTTGTCGAAGAACTTGGAATACACCGGCCAGCGCTTGTACTTTTTCCAGATCTTGTCGCCGATGATCGTGGCCCCGCACTCCTCCACCGCCTGCGCGAGCGTGAAGCGCGCTCCGCCAGCGACGACGTAGCTGTAGCCCTCGTCCGGCACGCGGCCTTCATTCGCTGCGGGCGTGGTGGACGCAAACCAGCGCTCGTCGATGCCACCACGGTTCAGGCCGTAGGCGTAAAGATCGTCCGGGTGGAGCTTCAGGCGTTTGCCCGGCTGGAGGAAGCTGCGCGGCACCCACGCCGGCGCGAGACGCAGCAGGCCGCCGGTGGATTCGAGTTCGGCATCGACGATCTTGCTGACGTTCTTTTTGAGGGTCTTGAGGGATTGGACGGTATTCATGGAATGGACGGTGGTGGGGGCGAAAAAGGTGAGCGGCCTTTATTCCAGCGGCCTGCGGGACGGTCAAAAGGATTTCTGGCCGAATTCCCGCGCGCCGGTGCTTTCCGCCCGGCTTGAAAACGCGGCGCCTACTGCGTGAGCAGCAGCCGCAGATATTTCCGCGCCTCGCCGGGGGCGATGCTGAATTTCACGCGGACCCGCGGGTCGCCGGTCACCGGATCCGGGGAGAGAGACTCCGTCACGTCGGGAACCACCGTTCCCCAAGTGCCTGCGCCCAGCGTGGGCGAGAGCTGATGCTCGGCGCCGGTGAGGACGGCGCGCGCGCTGCGGCGGTAGGTGAGCGTGAGATACAGCGGCGTGCCGGTGGCGGGCTCCAGCTCGGTCTGCGGCAGCGCGGCGCGGTCGGCGGCGGTCGCGCCGAGCTGCGGGTTCAGGTTGTGGAAAAACTCGCGCAGATTGCTGATGCCGTCGCCGTCGGGATCGGCGTTGGCGAGAGCGTCCGGGCCCGTGAGATTCTGGAGCGCGGCCCATTGCGCGAAGCTGTACTGCACGGTCAGCGTGGCCGTGGCGCTGGTCGCGCTGCCCGCCGTGTTCGTGACCACGCACACGTAGGCGCCGTCGTTCGCCGCCGTCACGCCATTGCGCGCGAGGGTGGCGGCGGTCTCGCCGGGGATGTCCACGTTGTTAAATCTCCACTGGTAGCCGAGCGGCGCGGAGCCGGTGGCGGCGACGGTGAAGTTCACATTCGCGCCGGTCATCACGGTCTGGTTGAGCGGGTCGGTCGTGATCGTGGGCGCAGGCAGCAGCACGTTCTTCGCGCCGGGCGTGGGCGAGCCGGGCATCGCGGCGAAATTGGCCGCGCCATCCGGAATGCGGCCTTCCGAGACGCCGAGTGCCTGCGTGCCGAAGCTCACCGCATCGATCCCGGAGATGCCGGGGTCGTTGTTCGAGAGACGGAGATATTCGGCGCCGAAATCGAGGGCGAAATTCACATGGTCGCGGCCCAGCGACGGCGTGTTGGACGCGATCCATTTCCCCCAGCCGCGGCCCGCGATGAAGCTGAGCGAACCCACGGTGAACTTGGTCCGGCCGACCTCGCTCGGATCGTCCGTGAGATAGAGTCCGGCCATGTTCACGGGGTTCGGGTCGAGATTGTACAGCTCGAACCAGTCGTCGCCGGCAACCGGCTGCGCCATCCATTCATTGAT
>JAYTML010000032.1:0-2692 GCA_043728655.1 Chthoniobacter sp.
CCCGTCTGGGCCATCGGCACCGGCCGCACCGCCAGCCCCGAGCAGGCGCAGGCCGCGCACGCCTTCATCCGCAAGGTCCTCGCTGAAATCTCCGACTCCGCCACCGCCGACAAAGTCCGCATCCAGTACGGCGGCAGCGTGAAACCCGGCAACACCGCCGAGCTCATGACCCAGCCCGACATCGACGGCGCGCTCGTCGGCGGCGCCAGCCTCGTCGCCCGCGACTTCGCGGAGATCATCAAGATCACCGCAGCATTGTAAGGTCGCCGCGCCTCCGCCTCACCGCGGGGCGCTGCGGATTTTCCATTCGCCGCCGCCGCCCCCCGTCGTATTAGCTTCCCCGCCATGACACGCCTCCTCCTCTCCCTCCTCGTCCTCGCCAGCTCCGCCTCGGCCACTCTCCGCGCGGGCGATTTCCAAGGCGCCGCCGGCCTCCAGCTCTACAGCCTGCGCGATCTATTCAAAAAGGACGTGCCCGGCACCCTCGACAAGGTGAAGGCCTACGGGATCACCGAGGTGGAGACCGCCACCACCTACGGACTGCCGCCGGAGAAATTCCGCGAGATGCTCGAGGCGCGCGGGCTGAAGCCGGTGAGCGGCCACTTTCAATACGACGCGCTGAACAAGGACATCGACGCCGTGATCCGCGAAGCGAAGGCGCTCGGGCTGCAATACATCGCGTGCCCGTGGATTCCCCACACGGAGGCGGAGTTCACCGAGGAGGTCACGCGCAAGGCCGCAGCCGACTTCAACCGCATCGGCGAGGCCGTGGCAAAGGCCGGGATGAAATTCGCCTACCACCCGCACGGCTACGAATTCGCGCCGCTGGGAGAGGGGACCCTCTTCGACCTGCTGGTGAAGGAGACGAAACCGGAGTTCGTGAATTTCGAGATGGATGTCTTCTGGGTCACTCATCCGGGGAAGAACCCCGCCGAGCTTCTGGAGAAATACCCGACCCGCTGGCTGCTCATGCACCTCAAGGACATGCGCAAAGGCGCGCGCACGGGCCTTTTCACCGGCCACGCGCCGCTCACCGACGACGTGCCGCTCGGCACCGGCCAGGTGGACTGGCCGACGGTGCTGCGGGCGGCGGCGAAGGTCGGCGTGAAGCACTACTTCATCGAGGACGAATCGCCCACGGCGGAGACGGCGATCCCCGAGAGCCTGAAATACCTCGGCACGCTCAAGTAGGCCTCCTGGATTTTGGCTTCGGATATGCCGGCTGGAGATACGCTGGCGCTCCGTCGCAATCCTTCGCCCGCGCGTTTCGCGGGCTCCCGCCGCGCACCTGTCCATTTGAAAAAAACCGCGTTCACCGTCCTGCAGGTGCTTGTCACCGTGGGCGTCCTGATCCTCGTCTTCCACGATCCCGCCAAGCGCGCGGAGATGGCGGCCGCGCTGCGCAAGGCGAATCACTGGTGGCTGCTCGCCGGCTTCGCCTCGTATGGCGTGGTGGAAATCTGCTCCGGCATCCGCTGGCAGATCCTTCTCCGCGTGCAGGGCATCGCGCTGAGCTGGGCGCGCGTTTTCATGCTGCTGCTGGTCGGCGTGTTTTTTAATTTCATCATCCCGGGCGGCACCGGCGGCGATGTCGTGAAAGTCTTTTACCTGCTCAAGGAGACGCCGGGGAAACGCTCGCAGGCGCTGCTCTCCGTGCTCGTGGACCGGCTCTTCGGGCTCTTCACCCTCATCGCCATGGCCGGCGTGCTCATCGCCGCGCAGTGGGACTGGCTGCACAGCGCGCCCGATGCCGTGAAATACATCTGGACCGCGCTCGCCATCCTCGGCGGCAGCCTCATCGCGCTCGGCGTTTCGTTTTTGCTCACCGGCTTCGGCCTCATCCACCGGCTCCCCGCGCGCCTGCCGGGCCGCGACCGTCTCGCGGAGCTCGCGCTCGCCTACAATCTCTACGGCCGCGCTTGGAAGGCGGCGCTCGCGGCATCCGTCCTCTCGATCGGCGCGCACCTCGGCTACTTCGGCATGTTCTTCTGCGCCGCCGCGTCCTTCGGCGCGACGAGCCGCATCCCGACCTTCGGCGAGCTGTGCGGCATCATGACGGTCATCAATACCCTCACCGCCCTGCCCATCAGCGTCGGCGGCCTCGGCGTGCGCGAGAAACTCTTCCAGGTTTTCCTCGGCGACCTCTGCGGCGTCAGCGACGCCGTCGCCGCCATCATGTCCACCACCGGCTTCGGCCTGAGCCTTGCCTGGGGCTTGATCGGCGGCCTGCTCTACATTTTCTACCGGCCCTCCGAGCACGCCCGCATGCGCGAGATGCGCTCCGAGGTTTCCACCCTCGAGCACGCCGTCGCCGAGCAGGAGATCGCCATCGAGATCGCGGAGGAGGAGCGGAGGTGAAAGAGGGACTCGCAGAGCGCGGAGGGCGGAGTGGAAGGCGGCCGTTTGTCACCGCAAATTTCGCCCTGACGTGGGACGGGCGCATCTCCACGCGGTGCGGCACGCCGGCGGATTTTTCCTCGAAAAACGACAAGCGCCGGCTCGTCGAAATCCGCGCCCGGTGCGACGCCGTCCTCGTCTCCGCGAAGACCGTGGCCGCCGACAACATGAGCATGGGCCTGCCAGATCCCGCGCTCCGCGCCGCCCGCTCCGCGCGCGGCCAGAGCGCGTACCCGCTCCGCGTCCTGCTCACGAATTCCGGCCGCATCGACCCCGCGCTGCGCCTGTTCACGAA
>JAYTML010000033.1:0-2499 GCA_043728655.1 Chthoniobacter sp.
CCCCAAGATCCTCATGCCCAACGCCAAATCTCCCCTCCTGGCGGCTCTCGCCCTCGCCGCGGCGACCCTGAGCGCCACCGCCGCGCCGGTGATCAATGAGATCATGTTTCACCCGCCCGGTGCGCCGGCGGAAAACCCCGCGGAGGAGTGGATCGAGATTTTCAACCCGGACGCGGCGGTGGTGAACATCGCTGGCTGGAAGCTCAGCAAGGGCGTGGCCTTTACGATCCCAGGCGGCGCGACGCTCCCGGCGGGCGGGTATCTCGTCGTCGCGGCGGATGTGGCGGCGTTCAATGCGGCGCATCCCGGCTTCAGCGGGACCGTGATCGGCGGCTGGACGGGACGGCTGAGCAACAGCGGCGAGCAGCTCCAGCTCGACAACGCGCTCGGCGCGAAGGTCTGCGACGTGAGCTACGCGGACCAGGGTGACTGGGCGCTGCGAGGGCGCGGGGTGCTTTCGTTTTCGCACAAGGGCTGGGACTGGTTCTGCGAGGCGGACGGCGGGGGCAGGACGATCGAGCTGCGCAATCCCGCGCTCGGCATCGGCAGCGGGCAAAACTGGGGCGTGAGCACGGCGGCCGGCGGCACGCCCGGCGCGGCCAATACGCTCGCCTCCGCGAATGTCGCGCCGCTGATCAAGGACGCGAAACACCGCCCGCAAATCCCCCGCTCCACGGACCCGATCACCATTTCGTGCAAAATCGAGGACGAGCTTCCCGGCGCGACCGCCACACTGCAGTGGCGGCTGGATGGCGCGGGCGCATTCACCGCCGCCGCCATGACCGACACCGACGGGGACGGCGCCGTGGAGGCGGTGATCCCGGCGCAGGCGAACCTCGCGGTGATCGAGTGGTACATTTCCGCGACGGACGGGACGAACGTGCGGACGTGGCCGGCCGCGGCGCGGACGAGCGATCCCGGCGTGCTGCCGGAAACCTTCGCGCAGGCGACCAATGCACTCGTGCAGGTGGACAACGCGTTTGACCCGGCGACGAACTTCACGCTCGCCGGCAATCAGCCGATCTACCGCTTCATCATGACAAATGCGGAGCGCCTGGAGCTGGCGCAGATCGGCAGCACCAGCGGGCAGGAGCAGTCCGAGGCCACGATGAACGGCACCTTCATCTCGCACGACGGCACCGGGATCAAAACGGTCATCAACGCCGGCTTTCGCAACCGCGGCTTCGGGTCCGCGCTCGGGCCGCCGAATAATTTCCATGTCAATTTCCGCAACGACGACCGCTGGAACGGGCGCTCGGGAATTCAGATCAACTGCCAGTATCCGTACGCGCAGGTGCTGGGCGGCGCGCTTTTCGCCGTCGCGGGCATCGCGCCGCAGAATGTCGCGTGCGTGCAGGTGCGTGTGAATGGCGCGAACCTCGCGCAAAGCGGGGCGCTGATGTACAGCCGCTACGCCAGGCTCGAAGGGCGCGGCGGCGACTGGGCGGAGAAGCACTACCCGAACGATCCCGACGGCAATTTCTACCGCCTGGATGACCACGCTCCCGGCACCGCGGGCGTGCCGGCAGGGAACCTCGGGAGCGGCGAGTTTCGCTACGAAGGAACGGACCCAGCCGCGTACAGCGACACCTATTTCAAGGAAACAAACCAGGACGCGAACGACTACAGCGACCTCGCCAATCTCACGAAGATCATCAGCGCGCCGCTGACCGGCGGCACGACGGCGCAGCCGGCGATCGCCGACGCGGACTATGTCGCCGCGCTGGGCGGCGTGCTGGATATCGACCAGGTCTTCCGCTTCTTCGCCACGGATGCGCTGGTGGGAAACCAGGAGGGCGGCCTCCAGAGCGGGCGCGGCGACGACGTGTCCATCTACCGCGGCGTGCTCGATCCGAGGTTCAAATTCATCCCGCACGATCTCGACGACGTTTTTGACATCGGCAACGGCTCCGGCAGTCCGGTCACGCGCTCGGTCTTCAGCTACGACTTCGCCTTTGGCACGACGAACGCCGGCACCGGCGTGCTCGGACTCGCGCGGCTTTTCAACCACCCGCAGCTAGTCCCGCGCTATTACGCGGCGGTGCTGGAGGGGCTGGATACGTGGTTCACTTCGGCCACGATTGACCCGGTCATCGACCAGATCCTGATTGGCTGGGTGCCGGCGACAAACGCCACCGCGGCCCCGCCGAACGATTCCATCGCGGACATCAAGGCATACGTCGCCGCACGACGGGCGAATGTCCTGGCGCAGATCCAGCAGAACTACGCGCTAGCCGTGAGCACCGCGGCGGCGGACACCGCCGAGGGCTACAAGCAGACCACGACGGGCGCGGCGACTTTCAGCGGCACATTCCATGTGGCGAAGACTTACTCGATCACCGTCAACGGCGTGCCCGCCACGCTGAACTATCGCGCGGGTGCGAGCGCCGC
This sequence comes from Chthoniobacter sp., assembly GCA_043728655.1. Classification (GTDB taxonomy): domain Bacteria; phylum Verrucomicrobiota; class Verrucomicrobiia; order Chthoniobacterales; family Chthoniobacteraceae; genus Chthoniobacter. Next base: position 2,392 of record JAYTML010000033.1, read on the forward strand.
GGGAAGCTGGTCGCTCGCCGTGAGCGCGGGCGGCGGCGGCGTGCTCACGCCGGGGCTGAACCGCGTCGTCGTGAATTTCTGGGACGCGCCCAACGGCACGGGCAAGGT
>JAYTML010000034.1:0-4596 GCA_043728655.1 Chthoniobacter sp.
CATCCAGCCCGACGGCACGCTCATGGATCTCTTCCGGCTCCAGCACGGCCATTGGGAGGCGAAGGATTCCAGCGACGATTTCAACAAGGAAATCCGCGCGAAGATCGACAAAGGCTACCCCACGGAAAACCTCCTCTTCTGGGAGCCGCGCCGCGCCGTTCTCTACCAGCACGGCCAGCGCGTCGCCGATGTCCCGCTCGACGAGCCCACGGTGCTCCTCGCCGTCCTCGGGCAATTCCTCGAATTCGCGCCCGAGGCCATCGCACAGTGGGAAAGCGCTGTCACCGAGTTTGGCGTCAAGGTGCCCGAACTCGGCAAGGCCCTCGCCGCCATCCTGAAAAAGGCGCGCAAGGAGAACCCGAAATACGAGGCCGCCTTCTCCGATTTCGTCACCGTCTGTCGAGGCTCGCTCAATCCCAATCTCTCCGAGCTGGCCGTCGAGGAGATGCTCGTTCAGCACCTCCTGACCGAACGCATCCTGCGGAAGATTTTCGACATCGAAAACTTCCGCGAGCGCAACGTCATCGCCGCAGACATCGAGAAAGTCATCGCCACCATTTCCGACCGGCATTTCCGGCGCGACGACTTCCTGCGGGCGCTCGATCCCTTCTACCTCGCCGTCGAGACCGCCGCGGAGACCTTCACGGACTTCACCGAAAAGCAGAAGTTCCTGAACATCGTCCATGAGCGGTTCTTCCAGGGCTTCGCGGTGAAGCAGGCGGACGTGCCGCTTGACGAACCCGCCGCGCTCCTCGCTGAGTAAAGCATTCGAACTCACAAGCCATGCCTGCACCACTACCACCGCTTACCGTTGCCGATCTCCAGAAGGAAGCTCGGGCCTTTGCCATCGCTGAATCGGCGCACGCTGAGCCGAGCCTGTTTGGCGTAACCGACGGAAAGGCCGTCGGCACGTATCTCGAACATAAGTTCCAAACGGATCTTCTGAACCGTTACGCATATCCGAGAGGCAGCTCGGCCAAGGGGATTGATTTTCCGGGCTTGGACGTGGACATCAAAGTTACCAGCATTCGGCAGCCGCAGTCTTCCTGCCCGTTCAAGAGTGCTCGGCAAAAGATTTACGGGCTTGGGTATTCGCTGCTCATTTTCGTTTATGAAAAGACGGACGACGCGAAGGCACAGGCCGCGCGATTGAACATTCTTCACACCATCTTTATCGAGAAGGAGCGCACCGCTGACTTCCAGACAACTTCGGGACTGATTCGCCTCTTGGAAAATCAAGCGAATCGCGACGACATCCTCGCCTTCTTTGCGGAGCGAATGCTTCCGCTCGACGAAATTGCAGCGGGCATTCTCGCGGATGAAGTTCTCCGCACTCCGCCGCAACTCGGGTATCTCACAATCTCGAATGCGCTCCAGTGGCGGCTCCAATACAGCAGAGCCATCGAGCAGGCTGGTGTCGTCCAAGGACTGCTTCGTTTGAAATGAGAACGTCCACCAAAGTTGAATTCGGAGACTTCCAGACGCCGCTTCCGCTCGCGCATGAGGTTTGCGAATTGATCCGGCGGCTCGGCGAAGATCCAGATGTCGTGGTGGAACCCACCGCAGGTCGTGGAGCGTTCCTCGTCGCCGCCGCTGACAAGTTTCCAAGCGCCATATTGCGGGGTTGGGAAATCAACCGCGACTACGTGACCGATGCCACGGTGGCGCTCGACACTGCAAATGTCTCCGCGCGATCTTCGATGACATGCCAGGACTTCTTCACCTGCGATTGGGAAGCAGTGCTGGCGGCGCAGGGCGGGCGCGTGCTCATCCTCGGCAACCCACCGTGGGTTACGAACTCGGGAGTCGCAGTGATTGATGGCAGCAATTTGCCGGTGAAAGAAAACTTCATGGGACTACGCGGCATCGCCGCGCGCACCGGAAAATCGAACTTTGACATTTCCGAGTGGATGCTCATCCGTCTGCTCCGAGGACTCCGCGGGAGATCCGCGACGCTCGCCATGCTCTGCAAGACGGCGACCGCCCGGAAATTTCTCCGCTATGCGTGGCAGAACGACGGACGGATCGCTTCCGCCACACTCTATCGGATCGACGCAGCCGAGCATTTCGATGCATCCGTGGATGCCTGCCTGCTCTACCTGCGGACTGGCACGGCGGGGCCGCAGGAGGCCGACATTTATCCGACTCTTTCAGCCCGCGAACCGCTCAGCCGAATCGGCCTCGCCGGTGAGGAACTCGTAGCGGACATTCGCGCATATCGCGCCCTGGGTCATCTTGAGGGATTGTCTCCATTCCGCTGGCGCTCGGGAGTCAAACACGACTGCGCAGCCATCATGGAACTCGTGAGGATGCCAGACGGAGGTGTGGAAAATGTCGAAGGACAACGCCTTGAACTGGAAGCCGACTACCTCTTTCCGATGCTCAAGTGCAGCGATCTTGCGAATGGACGTACCATCGCGAAACGGCTGGTCATTGTGACGCAGCGTTTTGTCGGTGATGACACTGCGGTCATTGCGCGCCGTGCCCCGCGCACTTGGACTTACCTGCAAACCCATCGCGAACGCTTTCAAGCCCGCAAGAGTTCCATCTACAAAGGGCGCGTCCCCTTCGCCTTATTCGGCATTGGGGAATACGCATTCGCGCCTTGGAAGGTTGCAGTGTCGGGCTTGCATCGCTCGGGCCGCTTCCAAGTCGTTGGCCCGATGAATGGCGAGCCTGTGTTTTTTGACGATGCCTCTTACTATCTTCCCTTCGAGCGCGAAGAAGATGCGCAACTGGTGGCCGACATATTGAACTCGCCCCTCTGCCAGCGGTTCCTGGCATCGCTGGTTTTCACCGACTCCAAACGTCCCTTCACCGTCGATCTCCTGCAGCGACTGAACCTCGCAGCCATTGCCAACGAAGCCGGACTCGGTCTTCGCTGGCAGCAACTTCAACGATCCAACTTCACGATTTCGGCTGATGTGCCGCAAATCGAGTTTGTGATGGAAGAACCTGAGCGCCCGGCTTGACCGCTTCATCGCCCACTACGACGACGACAAGATCACGCGGGAGGAGATTTTCCACTACGTCTATGCGGTGCTGCATCACCCGGACTACCGCGCGCGCTACGCCGAGAACCTCAAGCGCGAGCTGCCGCGGATTCCGATGACGGGCACGGCGGAGGATTTCCACGCGTTTGCCAGGGCGGGCCGCAAGCTGGCCGACCTGCACACGGGCTACGAGTCGGTGAAGCCGCACAAGCTTGCGCGCATCGAGAACCGCGACGTGCCGGTGAACTGGCGCGTGGAGGCGATGAAGCCCGGCAAGGACGGGCGCGCGGTGATTTACAACGACTGGCTCACGCTCGACGGCATCCCGCCCGAGGCGCTCGAATACCGGCTCGGCAACCGCAGCGCGCTGGCGTGGGTGATTGACCAATACCGCGTGGAGCGCGACGCGGACGGCGAAATCATCTCCGACCCGAACGTGCCCGACGACGAGGAAGCCAACGTGCGCCTAGTCGGCCAGGTCGTGGCCGTGAGCGTGGAGACGATGAAGCTCATCCGCGAACTCCCTGAATTGAAACTGCCATGAGACGCGCCGTAAAGAACACGCCCACTTTTGCCCTGCTCCGCGAAAAGCGCCGCCTCGCCGTGCGCAACCCGGAGAACGGCGCCCGCTTCACCATCTCCCTGCGCGACTGGCAGCAAATGCTCTGGGCCGTGCGCGTGCATCCCGAGCCGCAATGGCGGCAGCCCGGCAACGCCTACACCACCGCCCACCGCATCCTGCCGCGCACGCGGATCGAGGATTGGCTGGCGGAGTTGCAACTTGCCTGACCGCTTCGCGCCCGCCCCGTCGGTTTCACGCCGGCGTCTTCGCGGAGAATTCATCGTCGTTTCACGGGAGGCGCATCAAGGTTTCATCGGCGGGCGCGAGGGTTGTGGACATGAAAGCCGCCATTTGCCTCCTCGCCTTCCTCACCGCCGCCGCGTCCGCGGCCACGCTTCCCGAGCCGCCGCCGTCGCCGGATCTCGGGCGCGCGTTTGTGACCATCCCATACTCCGAGCTGCGCGCGCTGTGGGAAGCGGGGCAGCGCAAGCCGGAGCCGGCCGCAACGCCGGAGGCTGCGCCGGTGCCGTTCCTCGTGCATCGCGCGGACGTGCGGATCGCGCTGGGCGAGGCGGCGAGCAAGATCGATGCGGAGTTCGAGGTCGAGGCGCTGGAGAAGAAATGGCAGCGCATCCCGCTGCTCGGCGGCGAGGTCCGGCTCGACAAGGCGGAGGCGGGCGAGCGCTCCATCGTCTGGGACGACGGTTACGCGCTGCTCACGAACGTGCCGGGCCGGACGCCCGTCGCGCTGCATCTCGTCACGCGCGGCGCGCGGCAGCTTACCGCGCCGCTCAAGCTGAAGCTCGGCAGCGCGTCGGTGAAACGGCTAAGCGTGTCCAACATTCCCGCCGGTCTGGAGGCGCGGGTGAACGGCCAGGCGGCGGCTTCCGTCGAGGGCGTCGCCGTGTTTCTCCTCCCCGGCGACGCGGGCGAAGTCAGTCTCGAACTCGCAGCGCCGAAGATCGAGGAAGCGCCGAAGCCGTTGCCGCCGATTACGCCGAGCCATTGGCAGACGCAATCGCAAGTGCTGGTGCGCTTCGC
>JAYTML010000035.1:0-2864 GCA_043728655.1 Chthoniobacter sp.
GGCAAAGGTGCGGTCGGCGCGTGGCCGGGTGAACCCGCCAACTGATTTACGATGCGCTACATCGAACCCCACGGACACATGGTCAGCCGCGTCACGGACGACTACGAGGCGATGGTGCTCGCCGGCTGCCGGGCGGTGTGTGAGCCGGCATTCTGGGCGGGCTACGACCGGAGCGGGCCGGAGGGCTTTTACGACTACTTCTGCCAGCTCACAGACTACGAGCCGAAGCGGGCGGCGAAATTCGGCCTGCCGCATTTCACATGGCTGTGCATCAACCCGAAGGAGTCCGAGGACACGAAGCTGGCGGAGGACGTGATCGCGCTGATCCCCCAATTTCTCGACCGGCCCACCGTGCTCGGCATCGGCGAGATCGGGCTGAACAAGAACACGCGCAACGAGCTGAAGATCCTCGAGCAGCACATCGACCTCGCGGCGCGGCACGGCCAACTCATCCTCGTCCACACGCCGCATCTGGAGGACAAGCACAAGGGCACGCGGCTGATCCTCGATGCGATCAAGGCCGACTCGCGCATCGAGCCGGCGCGGGTGATCATCGATCACGTCGAGGAGCACACCATCCAAATGGTCCTGGACGCGGGCTTCTGGGCGGGCATCACGCTTTACCCGGAGTCGAAAACCACGCCCGCCCGCGCGATCGACATGTATGAAGTGTACGGTGGCCAGAGCGTGTGGCTGAACAGCGCCTGCGACTGGGGCCGGAGCGATCCGCTCGCGGTGCCAAAGACTGCCGTCGAGATGCGCCGCCGCGGCCACGCCGAGGAGACCATCGACCAGCTCGTCTTCCAAAACCCGATCCGCTTCCTTTCGCAGAACCCGCGCTTCACCGTCCGCTGACCGCCCCTCGACTTGAGGTGCGGCGCGAACGCGCTACGCTCCCCGCCGTCCATGAAACGCCTGCTCACTCTCTTCCTCGCGCTTTTCGTCCTGCCCGGGGTCCGAGCCCAGGAGGCCGTGTCGCGGCTGGAAGCGCCCGGCGCCCCGCGTGTGGCGGCCGCCGGAAAGCCCGCCGCGCCCGCCCCATCCGTCGCCGCGCCCGCGCCGAGCTGGGAGACGCAGAAGCACGCCCGCACCTACGTCCTCGGCATCCCTGCGCCACGCGGACAGATCGTGGACCGAAACGGGAACCCGCTGGCGCAGACGCGCGTGAGCTACAATCTCGCGATCAGCTTCCCCACGCCGCTCGCTTTCAGCGACGCGGAGGTGCTCGCATTCGCCCAGCGGCAGATTCTCACCGCCCGCACCGTCTGCGGTCGCCCGATCACGCTCACCCAGGATCAGGTGCTGAAGCATTACAAAAACCGCGGCGTCGTCCCGATGCTGATCGCGCAGGACATGAAGCCGCCGGAGGTAGAAAACTTCAACCGGCTCAAGCCCGAGAACCTCAAGCTCGAACCCGTCTATCAGCGCTTTTACCCGAATGGCCACCTCGCCGGCCACATCATCGGCTACGCCGGACGCGCCGGACGCATGCCCGACGGCCCGATTCAAAACAACGAACTCCTCTGGCCGGATGCCGTCGGTCGCGAGGGCCTGGAGGCGTCCTTTGACGAGCAGCTTCAGGGCAAGACCGGCCAGTTTAATATCTCCTTTGACTCCGATGGCCGGAAATCCAGCGACCAGATCTCCATCCCGCCCCAGCCCGGCTACAACGTCGTCACCACCCTCGACGAAGACCTCCAGCGGCTCTGCGAGCAGACGCTCGAAAAGAGCGTCAAGCGCGGCGCGATCGTCATCATGGACCCGAACAACGGCGACATCCTCGCCATGGCGTCGTGGCCTGCGATCAACCCGAACTGGTTCATCCCCACCATCTCGCAGGAGGCATTCAAAGCGCTCAACGATGACCCCGCCATCCCGCTCATCCCCCGCGCGTACCGCTCCTCCTACCCGCCGGGCTCCATTTTCAAAGTGCCCATCGGCCTCGCCGCGATGCAGGAGCATGTGGTCGAAATCGACGACTACTTTCCCTGCCCGCCGTCCATGGAGATCGGCCGCATCACCTTCCGCAACTGGAAGAAAACCGACTCCGGCTCGCTCAATTTCCGCGAGGCGCTGACCCAGTCGTGCGACACTTGGTTTTATCAGGTCGGTATCAAGACCGGCGCTAAACGCATGGGCGACTGGGCCGTCAAACTGGGCTTTGGCACGCGCACCGGCATCCCGCTCGCCGCCGAGGCGGGCGGACGCATCCCGACCGACGAATACATGCGCAAGGTCCACGGCCGAAAAATGCTCGAAGGCGATCTCGCCAACTTCTCCATCGGCCAGGGCGACGTGGAGGTCACCCCGCTTCAGATGGCGCAGGGCATGGCCACCGTCGGCAATGGCGGCACGCTCTACCAGGCCCGCCTCGTGAAGCAGGTGCAGAGCATCGATGGCCAGATCGTCACAGCCTACCCGGTCCGCGCCCGCGGTGATCTCGGGATCGAGCCAAAGATCATGAAAGAGATGCGCAAAGCCATGGCGGACGTCGTATCCAGCCGCAGCGGAACGGGCGGAAAGGCATCGGTCCCGAACGTCCAGGTCGCCGGCAAGACGGGCACCGCCCAGTGGGGGCCGAAGAGCAAGGAGCGCACGGCGGCGTGGTTCGCCGGCTTTGCTCCCGCCGAGGCTCCGCGCTACGCCTTCGCCGCCGTCTATGAGAGCGATGTCAGCAATGCCGACGACATCCACGGCGGCAGCCATGCGGCTCCCCTCATCGGGCGCGTCCTTCGCGAGGTCTTCAAAAGCGAGGCCAAGGTCGAGAAGTCGAAAAAGAAAAAGAAGGGAGCTGCCGACGACGAGGTCGAAGTCCGTCGCGCGATCCCGATCGAGCCCGCCGAGCCGGCGGAGCCGATGCAGGA
>JAYTML010000036.1:0-15315 GCA_043728655.1 Chthoniobacter sp.
CTTGATTTCCTCGCCTCGACCGCTAGCGTCACGACCATTCCGGCCGGAGCCTAAAAGCGAGCCCGCCAGCCCCTTTCCATGATCATCCAGCCCGACCACCGCATCACCGCTCCGCAGAACAACTACTACCCCATGCCCTTCGTCATCGAACGAAGCGGCAACCGGGAGCAGTCCTACGACATTTACTCCCGGCTGCTGAAGGACCGGATCATTTTCCTCGGGACGGCGATCGACGACCATGTGGCCAATGCGGTGATCGCCCAGCTCCTCTTTCTCCAGATGGACGACGGGAAAAAGGACGTGAGCATGTATATCAACAGCCCCGGCGGCTCCGTGACGGCCGGCCTCGCGATCTACGACACCATGCAGTTCATGACCTGCGCGGTGAATACCTACTGCATCGGCATGGCCGCCAGCATGGGCGCCGTGCTCCTGGCCGCCGGCACGAAAGGCAAACGCTACGCGCTGCCGAACTCGGACATCATGATCCACCAGGTCAGCGGCGGCGCGCAGGGTACGGCGAGCGATGTAGAGCGGACCGTGGAGTTCATGTACAAGCTGAAGAAGCGGCTCATCCACATCCTCGCCAAGCATACCGGCAAGACCGACGAGCAGGTAAAGGCGGACTCCGATCGCGACTACTACATGAGCGCCGAAGAGGCCAAGGCATACGGGCTCGTGGATGAGGTCGTGAAATCGCGCAAGGAACTGCCCGGCGCCGAAAGCGGCGCGCTGGAAGGCACGGCGTTAGCTGACAAGACCGACGCGTAAGCACCGTTTTCTAAGAACCCCGGAAAAAGACCATGGCCAGAGCGAGCAACCTCACGATGTGCAGCTTCTGCGGGAAGAGTCATGCCGAGGTTCGCAAGCTCATCGCAGGGCCGGGCGTGTATATTTGCGACAGTTGCATCAATGTCTGCAAAGGCATCCTCGACAAGGAGCTGAACGACGACGCCCGCCGGCAGTCCACGACGCTCCGGGTGCCGAAGCCGATGGAAATCCGGCGGCAGCTCGACCAGTTCGTCATCGGCCAGGACCGCGCGAAGAAGACCCTCAGCGTAGCGGTTCACAACCACTACAAGCGCATCCTCCACAACGGTGCCGGGGCGACCGGTGGCGCTGTCCAGATGGATCCGCTTGGCGATGTCGAGATCGAGAAAAGCAACGTCCTCCTCATCGGGCCGACCGGCAGTGGAAAGACCCTCCTCGCCCGCACGCTCGCCCGGGTCATCGACGTGCCTTTTACCATCGCCGACGCGACCACACTGACCGAGGCCGGCTACGTGGGAGAGGACGTGGAAAACATCATCCTGCGCCTGCTCCAGGCCAGTGATTACGACGTGAAACGCGCCGAGATCGGGATCGTTTACATCGACGAAATCGACAAGATAGGCCGCAAGACAGACAACGTCTCGATCACCCGCGACGTCAGCGGCGAAGGCGTTCAGCAGGCGCTCCTGAAAATCCTCGAAGGCACCACCTGCAACGTCCCGCCGCAGGGCGGACGCAAGCATCCGCATCAGGAATACATCCAGGTCAGCACGGAAAAAATTCTCTTCATCTGCGGTGGCGCGTTTGTCGGCCTCGATAAGATGATCCAGAAGCGGCTCGGCAAGAAAGTCCTCGGCTTCGGCGTCACCGCCCACGAGGCCAACGAGGCAGAAGTCCCGTCGAGCGAAGCTATCCGCTTCACGGAGCCGGAAGATCTCCTCTCGTTCGGCATGATCCCGGAATTCGTGGGCCGTCTCCCCGTCGTCACCGCGCTTGATCAGCTCTCTGAGGACGAACTCGTGATGATCCTCACGGACACGAAGAACGCGATGATCAAGCAGTTCACCAAGCTGCTCGCGCTCGAAGGCGTGAACCTCAACGTCACCAAGGACGCGCTCCGGGCTCTCGCCGAGCAGGCCGTCACCAAGGGCACCGGCGCCCGGGCGCTGCGCTCGATGCTCGAGCGCATCATGCTCGACCTCATGTATGAGGTCCCGAGCCGCGAGGACATTTCCGACGTGACGATCAATCGCGCGGTGGTCGAAGGCAAAAAGCCACCGCTCATCCGCAAGAAGCAGGACAAGGACGCGGCCTGAGCGGCTGGTGCGCCGCGCGCGATGCGGGTGCATTTACAAAGCGGGGGTGCGTGCTAGTTTCCCGGCCATGAAAAAGCGGCTCTTGCAAAGTCTCCTCGTCGTCCTGGTGGTCTTCAACGTCGCGGTCGGTCTCCGCGTCTATCAGGCGGTGGCGGCGCAGGAAAAGGACGACTCGGGATACGCGAGCATCGCCGTATTTGCGCGGGCGATGCAGCTCGTCCGGCAGGACTACGTGGACGAGAAAAAAGTCAGCTACGAGGAGCTCACACACGCGGCGATGCGGGGCATGCTGAGCAGTCTCGATCCGCATTCGCAGTTCATGGAGCCGAAGGATTTCAAAGGCATGCAGGACGACACAAACAGCCGCTTCGGCGGGCTCGGCGTGGTCGTCTCGCAGCGGGAGGGCGCGCTCATCATCGTCTCGCCGATGGAGGACACGCCTGGATTCCGGGCCGGGCTCCTGCCGAACGACCAGATCATCAAAATCGACGGCACGCCGACGGAGAGGATGGACCTTAACGAGGCGATCAACCTGCTCCGGGGCGAGGCGGGGAAAAAGGTGACGCTGACGATCCTGCGTCCTGCGACAAAGGAGATTAAGGATTTCGCGATGGTGCGGGAGAACATCAAGGTTGCCAGCGTGAAGGACGCGAAGATCCTTCCCGCGGACCTGGGCGGGGAATTCAAGATCGGCTACGCCCGCATCACGCAGTTCAACGTGCCGACGGCGGAAGACCTCGGCAGGAAGCTCGACGAGATGGAAAAGCAGGGCATGCAGGCGCTCGTGCTGGATCTGCGCTACAACCCCGGCGGCCTGCTCAATTCCGCCGTCGATGTCGCGGGCCAGTTTCTCCCGCCGAAAACGCTGGTCGTTTCCACCGAAGGCCGCGTGGCATCGCAGAGCCGCGCCTACCGTACCGCGGACACCACAAAGCCGCGTTCGCGCTATCCGCTCGCGATCCTGACGAATACCGGCTCGGCGAGCGGATCGGAGATCGTGGCGGGCGCGCTCAAGGACCTCAACCGCGCGATCCTCGTGGGCGAGACGACGTTTGGCAAAGGCTCGGTCCAGAGCGTCATCCAGCTTCAGGACGGCTCGGCGATGCGCCTGACGACGGCAAAGTACTACACGCCCAGCCACACGGTCATCCACGAGCACGGCGTCTCGCCGACGATCCGCGCCACCCTCACATCCGATCAGGAGCGCATGCTCATGCTCCAGCGCCGCGAGGACGCGTTCACCGAGCAGGAGCGGAAGGATCTGGCAAATTTCCACGACACGCAGCTCGAGCGGGCGGTCGATGCGCTGAAAGGCGTGATGATCTACGCCGAGAAGACGAGCGAGCCGGCGAAGTCGGTGAAGAAGTGACCGGACGGATCGTCCTCGCGGTCGAAACGTCGTGCGACGAAACCGCTGCGGCGGTTCTGCGCGGCGGGGAATTGCTCGCGGGCGAGGTCGCGTCCCAGGTCGCCATCCACGCGGAGTTTGGCGGCGTGGTGCCCGAGGTCGCGTCGCGCAGCCATCTCCGCGCGCTCAAGCCGGTGATCGCGCGCGCTCTCGCGGCGGCGGGCGTGCGGATGGAGGACGTGGGGGCCTTTGCCGCGACGAGCGGGCCGGGGCTGGCGAGTTCACTGATGATCGGCACCTCGGTGGCGAAAGGGCTCGCCGTGGCGCGCCGCAAGCCGTGGCTCGCGATCAACCATCTCGAAGGGCATCTGCTCTCGCCGTTCTTTGGCGCGGCGGAAATCCCGCCCGCCGTCGCGCTCATCGTCAGCGGCGGGCACACGCTGCTCGTCGAGATCGAGGCTTTTGGAAAATACCGCCTCCTCGGACAGACGCAGGACGACGCGGCTGGCGAGGCTTTCGACAAAGTGGGCAAGCTCCTCGGCCTGCCGTATCCCGGCGGTCCGAATGTGAACCGCATCGCGACGGGCGGTGATCCCTCGCGCGTCGATTTCCCCCGAAGCATGCTCCACTCGGACGATTTGGATTTCAGCTTCAGCGGGCTGAAGACCTCCGTGCGCTACCTCATCCCGAAGCTTGGCGACATCAGCCTTCCCGACGTGTGCGCCTCTTTTCAGGAAGCGGTCGTCGATGTGCTCGTGGCGAAAACAATGCGCGCAGCCGAGCGCACGGGACGCCGGATCATCGCTGTGAGCGGCGGGGTGAGTTGCAATACCCGGCTGCGCGAAAAACTCCGCGTCGCCTGCGCGTCGCGCGGTCTGGACCTGCGCGTGGCTGAGCCGGCGCTCTGCACGGACAATGCGGCGATGATCGGCTACGTCGCGGCGCTGAAGCTGGCGCGTGGCGAGTCCTCGCTGCTGACAGCGGACATCGATCCGAATCTGCGGCTGGTGGCCTAGCGGGCGGCTTGTCAGTAATCCCGCGCGAGCAGGTAATCGGCGAGGGCGCGGAGGGTGGCGGCGTTTTTGCCGAAGGGTTGGAGCGCGGTATGGGCGGCGGTGGTGAGGCGGTGGGCTTCTCGGCGGGAGCGGTCGAGGCCGTAGATGGCGGGGTAGGTGGCCTTGGTGGCGGCCACGTCTTTGCCGGCGGTCTTGCCGAGCTTCTCGGTGGTCTGGGTCACGTCGAGGATGTCGTCGATGACCTGGAAGGCGAGGCCGAGAGCCTGGCCGAAATCGGTGAGCGCGGCGAGGCGGGCGGGCGTGGCGTTGGCGCTCATGGCGCCGAGCCGGATGCTGGCGGTGAGGAGCGCGGCGGTCTTGCAGCGGTGGATGTATTTCAGGTCCGCGCCGCCGAGCTTTTTGCCTTCGCCTTCGAGGTCGGCGACCTGACCGCCGATGAGCCACCGGCTGCCGCTGGCGCTGGCGAGTTCGCGGATGAGTGCGGCGGTGGAGTAGCGCGGCGTGGGCGCGGCCTGTGCGAGGATTTCAAACGCGATGGTGAGCAGGCCGTCGCCCGCGAGCACGGCCACGCCTTCGCCGAAGACCTTGTGCGAGGTGGGGCGGCCGCGGCGGAGATCGTCGTCGTCCATGCACGGGAGGTCGTCGTGGATGAGCGAGTAGGTGTGGATGCACTCGACGGCGCACGCGGCGGGCGTCGCCGCGGAGAGCGCGCCGCCACAGGCTTCGGCGGCGGCGAGGGTGAGGACGGGGCGCAGCCGTTTGCCGCCGGCGAAGAGCGAGTAGCGCATCGCCTTGTGGATGGTCGTCGGCTTCACGCTGGCGCGTGGGAGGAAGCCGTCGAGCGCCTTGTCGATGAGCGCGCCGCGGGTGGTCAGGTAGCTTTTTAAATCCATGCGCAGAGGGAAGCGGGAGGCGTCGCCGGCTTCAATGCCGGCCGAGAAGTCCGCCCATTTTTTTCCAGAGTTTGCCGGAATCGGCGCTGCCGGTGGCGGAGCCTTCCTGCCATGCGGAGATCTCCTGCTGGAGTTTGCGGACGCTGGCGTGGCGGTCGTCGCGGGCGAGGCTGAGCGCTTTCATGGCGATGGCGGCGAGCGCTTCGGGCAGCTTATCGCCGGGCCAGTGCGGACAGGGCGGCTTCCCGGCGAGCGCTGTGGCGGGGGGATCGCGCGGGCTGAGCGCCTGGTCGAGGAGTTCGGATTCCGTCTCGCCACTGATCGGGTCGCGGAGGGTGAGGATGCGGAAAAGGATGCCGCCGAGCGCGTGGATGTCGGTGCGTGTGTCGATGTCGTCGAGCTCGCCGCCGGCCTGCTCGGGCGCGCAGTAGCGGGAGAGCGTGGGCTCGGCGCTGGCCTCGGGCGCGTGAACGCGAGGGGCATTCTCGTCATCGAGCGGGAAAAGTTTCGCGAGCCCCCAGTTGCTCACAAAGACCTCGCCGAAGCGCCCGACGGTGATGATCTCCGGCCGGAGGGTGCAGTGGACGACGCCACGCGAGTGCGCGCAGGCGACGGCGTCGCAGACTTTCTGAAACACGCCGATGAGGCCGGCGAGGCTGAACTCCGGCGGCTCCGGGGCATCGCCCGAAGCGAGCGCATCGAGAATCCCGGCGAGCGTGCCGCCCTCGACGAAACGCGTGGTGGAGTAGAGCTGGCCGTGTTCGCTGAGCCCGAGCTCATAGACCGGCAGGACGCCGGGATGCGGGAGCTGCGCGGCGATCTGTGCCTCGCGGATGAAACGGAGCACGTGTCCGGGTTTCGCCTGGCTTTCCGCGAGCATCACTTTCATGGCGACACTGCGGCTGAGCGCATGCTCGTGCGCCTCGTAGATGGTGCTGGTGCTGCCCTGCACGATGACCTCGCCGATGGCGTAGCGCTGGGGATTGAGGAAGTCGGCGGAGAGATACGAGAAGACCGACGCGGGCAGTCCGCCCCGCTGGAATTCGAGCGTGGCCGAGCCGAGCTCGATGTGGCAGTCGAGCGAGACCGGCGTGGGGCCATCGGCGGGGTGGCCGTTGACGCGCGTGCCATTGGCGCTGCCGAGGTCCTCGATGTAAAACTCGCCGTCGCCCTCGACGGTGAGCGCGGCGTGCTGCGCGGAGACCGACGGGTCTTCGACCATGATCTCGCATTTCCGCTCCTGGCCGATGATGTAACGGCCGCGGCGGAGGACGCAGCGCGCGAGCGGGAGCCCGTCGAGGGAGACGACAGCTTCGAAGGGATGAGTGACGGAGGTTTGCATGGGAGTGGTCAGTGGATTTCGACGGTGTAATCCGTGCCGCCGAGGCGGACGGTGCTGCCGGACGCGAGCGGTGCGGCGTGGTCGCACGCCAGGGCCGTGGATCCGACGGTGATTTCGGCGGCGGGCAGCGAGTGATTGCGCAGCCAGAATGCGCCGCGGTGAAAATGAAATGCCGCCGGGCTCTCGCCGACGGCGCGGGTGTCCCAGATGATGCGCTCGAGCCAGTCCGTGCCGAATCCGACCTCGGAAAAAAGCCAGACGCTGTGGCGGATCACGGGCTGGCCGTGGCACGGCGCGCAGACCATGGCGCCGAGCGGCTCGCTGGGAGGGCCTTCCGTGGCGTAAGGCGCGGGCCACTCGCGGGGCGAGGGCTGGAGCAGCGGGATGAGTTCGAGAAAGTATTCGTCGCCGAGTCCGAGGACGGCGCGGTGGAGGATCGGGGACGGGTGGTCGGGTGAAAGGAGGTGGTCGTCGAAACGCGAGCCGTTAACGCTCGGCGCGGAGCCGTTGCCGTCGCGGAGGAGGAGGCGCCCGCCGGCGATTTCGGCGACCGCGTGAATCCGGCTGATCCGGTCGGAGAGGATGTTATTCGCACCGGTATCGGGGAGCAGGCGGGTGGCGAAATCTGAGGACTGGAGGGAGCGGCCGATGGTAAAGCGCGGGCGGGCGATGAGACGGATCGCGGGGACGCCGGCGTCCTCCGGTGTGAGGACTGCCTCCAGCCCGGTGTCGAGAGTGGCGGACTCGGGCGCATCGATTTCCAGCCGGCCCGGGGGCCGGGGATCGAAGCTCAGCGGCACGCCGGGCGGGGAGTTGCTGCCCTGCGCCTTCCGCAAGTCCTGCCAGAGTGCGTGGCAGTCCTCGTGCGGCGCGACGAGGAGCGCGCGGCGGAGCACGCCATTGCCCTCCTCGTGCAGCGCGCTGATGGGGCTGTAGCGGCGGCTGTCTGCCTCGCGCTGTCGGCCGCCGAGCAGTTCGTAGAGGAGCTCTGCGAGCACGCGCGGGGCGCTCGCGTCGGTGATCGCGGCGATGGTCCGGGGATCGACGACGAGCGTGCGCGTGGTGTCGCTCGTGGTATCGGATGAAAGCGCGCGGACACTCAGCGGGTTCACTTTCACCGAAAAGGGCGGCCAGTCCGCGATGGGCTGGGTGACGAGCGAGTCGGGCGAGGCGGCCGGGTCGAACTGGATGAAGACTTTCCCCAGCAGCGGCCTCGGGACCGGAATCTCGCGCTCGGTGAGAAAATCGAGCGTGGCGGGCAGCGTGGAGAGCAGGCGAAAGGTATCGTCCGCGCTCAGCTCGCGGCGGCGGCGCAGCAGATCGAGCAGGGAAAAGCCGTGGATCCACTCGCGCACCTGCACGCCTGCCGCGGCGTCGAGCGAATCGTGCCGGAGCAAGTGCGCGTGCGGGGTGATCTGCACGCGGCGCACCGCCAGATCGAGCGACTGCCGGCCCTGTGAATCCATCCCGCAGCCGGCGCCGAGCAGTTTCACCGCTACGACCTCGCCGAAGACGAGATCGCGCGCACGGAAGAGCCGCCCGTCAGTGACGCGGGTCATTTCTTCGAGCAGCTCGAAGCGGTCGGAGATGAGGCTGCCGGGCAGCGGGGCGGTGGACATGGGGCGAATCTGGCCCGGAACGTAGCCTGAATCCGGAAGCGGGATGAACCACAGATTTCACAGTTTTCGCCGGGTGGCGAAACTCGCATTCCGTCGCAGGCGTGCGCCTTCAGGATGGGCGCCGGCGCTGATGGGGTCTTCGCTGCCGATGAATCGCTCCCGAAAGGGAGTCACCCGGAGCGCTGCGTGCGCCTCTCGGGCGAGCGGTCCGGGCGGGAAAGGGTCAGCGTCTGGGGCGTTCCGCCGTGCCGCCTTTGAGGCTTTCCCTCCAGCCTGCGCCGGATTCCCAGAAAGCCTCCTGCACGATGTGGCGGAAGGCCCAGAACATGCACGCCGCGCCGAAGCCGGCAATCATGCACATCAGGACTTTGTGAGTGAAAGTATTCTGCATCTTGGGAATGCCTTTAAGCACGTCCCTTGCCGCGCCTCCTCCGAAGCTGCCTCTGCCCACCCAAATGCCGCCAGGCTGCACCCGGCTTCCGGCCGGTCGCGTCCGGTTTCCTGAGGCGGCGGATATGCTCTTGTCTCGCTGGGTCGCGGCGCTCCATATCCTATCGGCACCCATTCCTCCCCAGCCCGCACAAACCATGAAACGACTCTCCCTCCTCGCCTCCCTGCTGCTTGCTCCGCTGCTCCCGCTCTCCGCCGCGGATGTCCCGCTCAAATTCAACGATCCCGCTCCCAAGCGCTACGATCTGACCGGTCGCGCGAGCGAAATCGATCCGCGGGCGCAGCCGCATCCGGAGATCGACTTCGCCTTTGAAAAGGGCGGCAAGCCCGCCGACACCGAGCGCGCAGCGGTGGACACGCGGGTGGCGCCGCAGGGCCGGCTGGTCATCTGGCTGATGGGTTACAACGGCCAGCTTTTCGACCGCCTCACGAGCTACGGTCTGCATGCGATCCAGGTCCACTATGCGAACGGCTGGTTCGGGAAATTCGGCAACGCGGCACCGGCGGACGACGACAAGTTTCTCGGCAAGATCCGGCTCGAAGCGGCGACGGGGGAGGACTTCAGCAGCGTGGTCACGATCCCGAAGCCCGACGGCATCATGGAGCGCTCGCTTCAGCTTGTGAAATGGCTCGCGAAAGAGAATCCGCAGGGCCGCTGGGATGCGTTTCTGACGCCGGACGGAAAAGGGCTGCGCTGGGATCGCGTGATCCTCTCCGGCGCGTCGCACGGCGCGACGACGGCGGGCCGCATGGCCAAGCACGTGCGCGTGGACCGGGTGGTCATGTTCTGCGGGCCGCGCGATCAACTGGAGACGTGGCAGGCGCTGCCCTCCGCGACGCCGGCGAACCGCTACTTCGGCTTCAGCCACGTCCTCGACGGCGGGTGGAAAGGCGATCACTACTGCCGCTCATGGGAGCTGATGGGCCTGAATCAGTTTGGCCCGATCGTGAATGTGGACCAGACCGCCGCGCCCTTTGGCAATTCGCGCCGCCTCATCACCGACGCCGATGTGAAGGGCGACGACAAGCGCGCGCACGGCTCGGTGACACCCGGCGGCGCGGCGGTGAAGGATGCGTCCGGGAAATTCATTCACGAAGCCGTGTGGCGCTACCTTTTCACCCACCCGGTCGAGCAGGTCGGCCAGCCGGTGCCGCCGGACCCGGATTGCGTGAAGGATCTGCGCAAGCCGGCGAAGTAGGCGTTTGCGAATTTCAGGGCTTGGAGCCCGCGGGAGGCGCGGCCTCCGGGAGCGGCTTGACCTTCTCCTTCAAGGCTTCCGCCGCGCCGACGTCGCGGGCCGCTTCGCGGGCGCGGAGGGCTTCCGCTTTCTCGCCGAGGAGTTCGAGCGCCACGGCCATGTCGAGCAGCAGCGGCGCGTCGGGTGACTTGGGATTCAGGCGCTGACCGATCTCCGCCAGCGCATCCCGCAAGTCCCCCCCGGCCTCCGCCTTTTTGCCGAGGCCGAGCCGGACGCGGGCGCGGCGGATGAGCCACGAGCTTCTGACGCGCGAATCCGCGAGCTCCCGCTCGATCACCGGCAGTGCGGCGGCGAACTGCCCGGCATCGATCTGCGCCTCGACGCGCTCGATTTCGAGCACGCCAGCGCCGGTTTCGCGGATGCCTTCGTCGAGCCCGGCCAGCCGCTCCTTGTGCGCTTTCAGGCGCCGCTGGAGGTCGCTGCGCAGGAGATACCACTCGGGGTTGCCCTTGTGGAGCCGCAGCGCGGCGTCGCAATCCTCCAGCGCCTTCCCGTTCTCGTTCTGCGAGCGGAGGATTTCCGCGCGCAGCATCCGCAGCCCGGCGAAGTCGGCTGGCTCGCCGCCCTTGAGCGTCAGCCCGCGCGCGACGCTGGCGAGTGCCTCGGCCGCCTTTCCTCCGAGGAAAAGCACGCGCCCCAGCTCGCGCGGGATCGCGATGGACTCAGGGTCGAGCTTCGCCGCGCGTTCCAGATCCTTCGTCGCCTCCGGGAGCTTGCCCAGGATGCGGTGCTCGACGGCGCGCGCGGTCAGCAGCTCCGCGGTTTCGCCGTCCTTGGTCATGCGCGCCGTGAGTTCCTCGATCTCGTGCTCCGGGCCGTCGTGCGCGCGGGCGGAGACCAGGGCGCAGCCCAGCAGCGCGGCGAGGCAGATTCGGGAGGCGGCGCGCATCAGTCTTCGGCGATGAGCACGGGATCGAGGAGAAACTCCGCTTTGTCCGCCGCGCTGCTGTGGGCTTCGATCGCCAGCGTGTTCACGCCGTCGGTGAGATATTTCCGCGCGTCCTTGAGGACGAAATACTGGCGGCCCTTCCCGTCGCGCGGCTTTACGTTCTGCGCATTGCGCCCGCTGCTGCGGCCCACGCCGCTGCGCGCCACTTCCCTGCCATTGAGATAGGCGATGAAGGCGTCGCTGCAGTCCACCAGCAGCCCCAGCTCGGCGATGCGGTCCGCCTGCTCCACGTCGAAATCCCGCCGCGCATAAAGCACCGTCTCCTTCCGGCGCATCGCGCGCACATCGGTGGCAAAGGCGCCCTTTCCATAACCAAATGCCGACGGGCCGATCTTCCATCCGTCGGCCGCGAAGCCCGGCTGCGTCCACTCTTTCCCGCGCACCGGCAGCGCGTGGGTGTAGCGCCACTCCGCGCCCTGCGGGATGAGGAGCGTGTGGTCCACGGCGGGGAGCGCGACGACCTTGGCGGCGGTCTCCGGCTTCTTGTACTCCGGCGCCATCCACGGCAGCGCGAGCCGCGCGGGCGCTGCTTTCCCGCGTTTCACGATGCTGAAAAGGTCCGACTCCGCGCCGTCGCGATTGATCATCCGCGCGGTGAGCGTGTCACCTTTCACGTCCACGAGCACCGAGCCGTGCTCCAGGATGATGCGCCGCATCACGGGCATCGTTCCGTTGCGCCCGAGTTCCTTGCCGGCATTGCCCGTCACCACCTGCACGGTGCCTTCGTGCGCGTGGATGCCTTTGCTTTTGCGATACGCGCCGTCGCCGTCGGGGTCGCCGTCGCCGTCGTCGAGGATCACATTGTCCGAAACGGTGGGCGTGGCGTAGGCGCCGTCCATCAGCATCGAGCGCTCGTAGATGTGCGAGTGGCCGGTGAGGACCACGTCCACGCCGCCGGCGTCGATGACGGGCATGATGAACTTCCGCATCTCCGTGAGGTCGTTCTCCTTGTCGCTGTCGTGGCTGCCTTTCGTGTAGGGCGGGTGATGCCAGAACGCGATGACCCAGTCGGCCTTCGTCTTCTCCAGGTCGGCCTTCAGCCACACCGCCATCGGCTCGCCGGCCTCGCGCTTCAGGTCGTGCGAATCGAGGCAGACGAAATGGATGTTCGCGAAATCGAACGAGTAATAAGCCTCCGTGCCTGACGCCAGCCCGCCCGTCTCCCCGCGCGTCGGCACCACGTAGGCGTCGTAGTAAGGCCCGATCCCCGTCTTGCCGCTGGAGGTGGCGCCCTCGTGGTTTCCCATCGAGGGCCAGCACACTTTGTTGCGCAGCGTGCTTTCGTACATCTCGAAAAAGCGCGTCTGAAACTCCGTGTCGCGCCCTTCGTTGTAGGCCATGTCGCCTACGTGGATCCAGAAATCGAGCGGGCGCCTTTCACTCTCCACGGTCCGCCGCATCGCCTCATGCACCGCCACCTGCGCTTCGCGGCCTGTGCCGCCGTCGCCGAGCACCCAGAAGCGCACCGGACGCTCGGGCCCCGGCTTCGGGTGGGTGGTGAAACGGTAGGACGCATCCGCCGGCGTGAGCCGCTTCCCGCCGTCGAAAACCGCGTAGTAGTAGGTCGTGTCGGGCTCCAGATCCTTGATCGCTGCCTCGTATTGAAAGGTGCCCGCCGGAGCCGAGTGGAGCTTTGGCAAAGCGAGATTCGCCGGTGTCCGCAGCGCCTCCCACTCGGGCCGGATTCTCTGCCCCGCCGCTCCGAGCGCCGCGCGTGCGACGACCGCCGCCCCGCGCGCCTCCCTGTCGAGGTTTGCGATGTCCTTTCCATACCGCACCACGGGATCGACCGGCCCCTCGGTCCGCCACACCACATGCATGAGCGACGGGCTGGCAAACTGAAGATACGGCGCGCGGGAAAATGGCTTGGGCGGATTCGCCCCGTGTGAGACCAGGGAGAGGGCGAGCGCCGCCGCGAGCGCCGGCAGGCAGCGGCTGCGGGGGATTTTTTTGCGGGGGGACATCGCCGGCACGATAGGCTGCCACGCGACGGGGGGTCAACGGGCGTGGCCTGCGGACAGGGGCTGCGCAAAAAACTCCATCAATATTTGCGCCAAACGGGTAGTAAGGCGCGATGACTCGTTTTCCCATCGCTCTCGCCACTGCGCTTTCCCTGCCGCTGGCCGCGTTCGCCGCGGAGGATCGCGTGCTTTTCAACCGCGATGTGCGGCCGATCCTGGCGGAGTACTGCTACCACTGCCACGGTCCGGACCCAGGCTCGCGGAAGGAGGGCATCCGCTTTGACCGCGAGGAGGGTTTCTTTTCCAAACGTGACGACGCCGAGCCGACGGTGGTGAAGGGCCGTCCGGAGAAGAGCCCGCTCTACGAGCGTATCATCGCCACGGACCCGGACGACATCATGCCGCCGCCGAAGGAGCACAAGAAGCTGAAGCCTGCGGAGATCGCGGTGCTGAAAAAGTGGATCGAGCAGGGCGCGGAGTGGCAGCCGCACTGGGCTTTCCTCGCGCCCGTGAAAACGGCGGTGCCGGCGGGCGCGGCGCATCCGGTGGATGCGTTCGTGCGGGAAAAACTCGCGGCGAGCGGCTTGAAGGCGTCGCCGCAGGCGGACAGGCGCACGCTCATTCGGCGGGTCTCGCTGGATCTCACCGGGCTGCCGCCCGCGCCGGAGATGGTCGAGGCTTTCGTGAATGACGCTGCGCCGGATGCCTACGAAAAGCTCGTGGACAGGCTGCTCGCCTCGCCCCGCTACGGCGAGCACCGCGCGCGCTACTGGCTGGATGCGGCGCGCTACGGAGACACGCACGGCGTGCATATCGATAACTACCGGGAAATCTGGCCGTATCGCGAATGGGTCATCAACGCCTTCAACCGGAACCAGCACTTTGACGAGTTCACCGTCGAGCAGATCGGCGGCGATCTGCTCCCCAAGCCGACGCGCGAGCAGCTCATCGCGACGGGCTTTCACCGCTGCAACATCACTACCGCGGAAGGCGGGACGATTCCCGAGGAGAACTTTGCCAACTACGCCAAGGACCGCGTGGAGACGACATCGTGGGTGTGGCTCGGCCTCACCTCGAACTGCGCGGCGTGCCACGACCACAAGTTCGACCCGATCACGCAGAAGGATTTCTACGCCATGACGGCGTTCTTCCGGAACACGACGCAGGATCACACGGACCGCAATGTGCGCGACACAGCGCCGGTCCTCGTGCTGCCGCAGGGCGACGATGCTAAGCGCCTGGACGCGATCCCGGCGGAGATCGTGGCCGCGAATGCGAAGCTCGCGGAGCGGCAGAAGGCGCTCGGGGCGGAATTTGAAAAGTGGCAGGCGACGGCGAACGCGGATGCGATCGAGAACGCGACGTTCACGAAGACGCTGCTCGCGCAGATCCCGCTGAACGAGGGCACGGGGAATTCGGCGAAGGGCTTCGTCGCGGGCCAGCCGCAGACTTTCGCCCTGCCGCAAAACCTCGTGTGGAAGCCGGACGGCAAGAGCGGCGCGGCGGCGCAGGTGGCGGACGGCGCGAGCATCGATCTCGGCGGCCTCGGGGACTTCGAGAAGACGCAGGCCTTCACGGCGAGCGCATGGTTTTTCCGTCCGGCATCGAGCAACTCGCCCGGCGGCATCCTTGCGCGCATGGACAAGGCGGACGGCTATCGCGGGTGGGACATTTTTTACGCGGGCAATGAAATCGCCGTGCATATCATCAGCAAATGGCAGGGCGATGCGCTGAAGGTGAGCACCACCGACGAAGCCGGAAAGCCCGACCAGTGGCGGCATGTGGCCGTGGCTTACGACGGCTCGGGCAAGGCGAAGGGCGTGCAGATCTATGTGAACGGCCGGCTGCGCAAGACGAAGATCGAGACGGACAAGCTGAGCGGCAGCATCCGCACGAAAGTCCCGCTGATGGTGGGCCGCCGCAGCGGTGGCGGCGAGGTCTTCAACGGGGCCGTGCAGGACGTGCGGCTCTACTCCAGCGTGCTCACCGCGAAGCATGTGCTCGCCATTGCCGAACTGCCGGACTTGCGGCTCATCCTCGCGAAGCCGGTGGCCGCACGCACGCCGGAGGAGCGGCAGCGGTTGCTCACTTTTTTCTCCAGCGGCGATCCGCAGAGCAATGAGATGCAGGCGAAGGTCGCGGCGCTGGAGACGGAGAAGGCAGAGATCCAGAAGCGCAGCCCGCTGACGCATATCCAGATGGAAAAGGCCGGCTCCCAGCCGATGGCGCGGCTCCTGAACCGCGGCCAATACGACCAGCCGAAGGAGGAGTTGAAACCCGCCGTGATCGCCTCGCTGCACCCGATGCCCGCAGGCGCGCCGGCCAACCGGCTCGGCCTCGCGCAGTGGCTCGTGGCGAAGGAAAACCCGCTCACGGCGCGCGTGACGGTGA
>JAYTML010000037.1:0-1726 GCA_043728655.1 Chthoniobacter sp.
TGCCATGCAGGTTCAGCACGAGGCCCGTGAGACATTCCGTCCGCACGGAACCGAGCCCGCAGCTCGCCGCCGCCACGAGTCCGGCAGGCGCGTGCGCCGCATCGAGTTCGCCGTAGATGATCTTGTCGCGCACCGTCGCCCAGCCCACTTCGCGATGCAGCTCCACGTCTATCCCGTGCTTCGCAAAGAGTCCCAGCTCCGCCGCCATCACGATCGGCGCGCAGTCCGACAGTGCGACAAATCCGAGACGGATCGCGCGGCGCGGAGGTTGATTCTTTTTGGGCATCAATGCGTTCAGGAAATGGTTTCGCCGCCGCCTTTAGCTCCCGTCGTGCCATCCGCACGTTGGCCCATGAAGAAATGGTTTTCGACTTTTAGATCAAAATGATGAATCTCATTCATCCATGGCACAACCGCTCGACAGCAGACAATTGCGCGCTTTCTCCATCCTGGCGCGGACGGGGAGTTTCACCGCCACCGCGCAGGAGCTGCACCTTTCACAATCCGCGATCAGCCACTCCATGAAGGCGCTCGAGCAGGAGATCGGCTGTCGCCTTTTGGACAGGATGGGCAAAACCGTCGTGCTCACGCAGGCCGGCGAACAGCTCCTCGTCCATGCGCAAAAGATCCTCGCCGAGATGGAGTCCGCACGCGCCGGGCTCGGCCACCTCGGCAAGTGGGGCAGCTCGCGGCTCCGCATCGGCGCAAGCACGACGGCCTGCCAGCACGTGCTTCCCGCCGTGCTCCGCGAGTTCAAGGAGAGCTTCCCGCAGTGCGCCATCTCGATCGAGCCGGGCGACACGCCGGAGATGATCGACGCGCTCCGCCAGCACCGCATCGATCTCGCGGTGAATCTCGAACCGCGCCGCGAGGAGCCGCTCGAGTTTCGCCCGCTCTTCACCGACGAGCTCGTCTTCATCACCAGCCCGCTGCACCCGTGGGCGCGCGCGGGAAAGGTCGTGCGCGACGAGATCCCGCGGCAGCACTACATCCTCTACGGCAAAGGCAGCTACACCTTCAAGATGGTCGAGGATTACTTCCGCCAGGACCAGGTCGTCCTTCAGAGCCAGCTCGACCTCGGCAATATGGAGGCCATCAAGGAACTCGTGAAGCTCGGCCTCGGCATCAGCATCCTCGCCCCGTGGACCGCGCGGAAGGAGCTGCAGGAGAAATCCCTCGTCGCGCTCCCGCTCGGCAAGCGCAAGCTCAAGCGCCGCTGGGGCGTGCTCCACTGGCGCGGCCGCCGGCTGAATCTCGCCGAGGAGACCTTCATCGGCCTCTGCGAGGACGTCTGCAAAAAGATCAGCTAGCCGCCCGCCCGAGACTGCGCGCGATCCGCCCCGCCACGCGCGGCCAGTGCTTCCGCGCCAGCGCGCACTCCCACACCCGCACCACGCGCCAGCCCGCGCGACGCAGCGCCCGCGTCACCTCCCGGTCGCGCTCCTTGTTGCGGGAAAGCTTCGCCGCCCAGTAGGTCGCGCGCGTCCGCGGCTGCGTGGCATGCCGCGGGCAGCCGTGCCAGAAGCACCCGTCCACAAACACTGCCACCCGCTCCCGCCGGAACACGAAATCCGGCTTTCCAAACACCCGCTGCCGCCGCCGCCATCCCGTGATCCCGTGCGCGCGGAAAAGCGCCATCATCCGCAGCTCCGTCGCCGCGTTCCCGCTCCCCCGGATCGCCGCCATCACCGCGCTCCGCTTCGCCTTGGTGAAAATGTCGGGCATC
>JAYTML010000038.1:0-10748 GCA_043728655.1 Chthoniobacter sp.
TCTGCACGCGCTGATCACCGATGCGCCGGACTCCCGCACCGCGCGGGAGCTGCGCGGCGAGATGGCGCGCCTTGCCCTTCCCGACTCCGCACGCGGCGCGGCGCAAAGACCGTGGCATCTGGCACTGGCCGTCGGCGGCGGCTACAACTCGAACGTCGTCACCCTCAACGACGATTTGCTGCTGCCGAGCGACATCTCGCGGCGTCATGCCGCTTTCGGGCAACTCGGCGCGAGCGGCAGCTACGAGTGGAGGCTGGGCGACGCCGATACCCTCGGAGCGGGCTACGCGTTCCAGTGGATCGCGTACGACGGTTTCTCCGTCGCCGATCTGATGGATCACACCTGGCAGCTCGAATTCCGCCATCGTTTCTCGGAAAGATTTTCCGCCTCGCTCCGCGCAAGCGATGAGTTCACGCAGATTGGCGGCGACAGTTTTCGCAATCAGGCCACGCTCGCGGCGACGCTCTCCTGCCAGCTCGCGAGCTGGAACCTAGCGGAACTCTCCTACACGTTCGGCAACAGCGACTACATGTTTCCCGTCTTCCCGGCGCAGGATCGCGACGCCCGCTCGCATTCGGTCGCGCTCGTCGAACGCCTGACGCTGCCGCGCACGAAACTCGAGCTGACAGCCGCCGGATTCGCGCTCTGGAACGGAGCCGACGGACGCGACAACGACGGCACGGCGATCGGCTACCGCGTCGCGTTGCGGCATCCGCTCTTCTGGAAAATATCCGCCGAGGCAGCGTACGGGATGACCTTCGACCGTTCGGAAAACTCGATCAGCATCACCGGGCCGGATGGCATTTCCCACCGGCGGAAGGTGGACACGCACAGTGTGAGCGCGCAACTCAGCCGCCCGCTCACGGACTGGCTGAACGCCTACGCCCGCTACAACTACAACCGCGCCGACGGGAACCTCCGGTTCTTCGAATACGGCCAGCACATCTTCGCGGCGGGACTGCTCGTCCAATACTGACCGCCCATGAAATCCCCGCTCCTCCTCATCGCGCTGGCGGTCATTTTGCAAAGCGCCACCGCTCGCGCGCAGACCGGCACTTTCACCATCATCAACGGCCCCGGCACGGGTGCGGTGCTGAACGCGACGGGCGGCGTGGTGAACAGCCCCGGCCCCACGATTGGCAACCTCCAGGGAGGCCATCCGGGATGTCCGGGCCCGCAGTTTCACTATCACGGCCTGCTCGTCGGCGCGGTCGATCCGGCACCCGGCGCGTGCGGCTGGGGGCAGATCAATTTCCCCATGATGACCGGCCCGGTAATCGGACTGCCGGCGACCGTGCCAGCCGCGCCATTGCAAGTGCAGGCAAGGCCGGTAGCCCAAACCCCGGTCAATCTCACACCCTCGACTGCCGCCAGCACGCTCGCGGTGAAGTTCGATTCGCCGCCGACCGACGCGGCGTTTTCCGCCGCGCCTCGCACGCGCTCAATCACTCTCGCCGCCCTCTACCTCCCGGGACTCCAGCAGAGCGTCGCCGACGACGACGCGATCCACGCGGCCCGCTATTCCCCGCGGCCATCCGCGCGAGCGCGCGAGTTCCGCGTTGGGATCAAACTTCGCCCTCACGCCGAGCCGATCCCGCGCTCCCGTGAGCCAGTGCCGCCCCGACGGCCATCGATTTCTCAGACGGAAGCACCGGCGCCAGTCCCGGCGTGGGAAAGCATCCAACTGACCGGCCCCGAGGCCAAACCCACCCTCCAATCTGGAGACCTCCCATGAAACGCATCATTCACATCCTCATCGTCGCGCTCGTCGCGTTCACGTTCACCGCAGGAGCCAGCCGCGCCGTTGCCGAAACACCGGCGGAGCAAGTCGAGGCGGCCAAAGTCGCCGCACAGAAAGCCGCCGCTGCCGCCGCTGCGGCGGAAAAGGCAGTCGGCCAAGCCGAGAAAGACGCGAAAGCGGCGGCGGACGCGGAGGCCAAAGCCAAGACCGCCCAGGACAAGGCCGACGCCGCGGCCGACGCGGCGAAAGCGGCCAAAGACAAACCCAAAAAGGAGGCGGACAAAGCGCAAAAGGATGCCGACAAGGCCAAGAAAGATGCCGACTCCGCCGCCGCGGCAGCAAAGAAGGCGGGGGAAAAGGCCGACGCCAGCCAGGCCGAGGCAGAGAAAAAAGTCGCAGATGCCGAAGCGGCAAAGAAGGACGCCGAGAAGAAGGTCGAGGAGGCTGAAAAAGCCGTGGCAAAAGTTCCCGACTCCAAGCCAGTCGAGAAGCGCAAGCTGGGCGAGAAGCTCGACGAGGTGAAGGACGCCGTGAAGGCGGCGGGCAAGAAGACCGACGAAGCAAAAAAGGGCGCTGAAGCCGGCGCGAAAACCGGCGATGAGAAGTCCGGCGACGCGAAGAAGGGAGACGAAGGAAAGAAGGAGGGCGACGCCGGGAAAGCGGGGCCACCCAAGGCCGAGCCGCCCAAAGCCGTCAAGCCCATGACGCCCGAAGAGGCCGAAGCCGCACGCAAGAGCCTTGAAAAAATAAAGGACACGCTGAAAGGGTTCGGCGACCAACTGCTCGGCGTTGGCAAACGCCTCGGCGAACTCTTCAAGCGCCTGCCCTTTGCCGAATACGGCAAGCCCTTCATCGAGCTTCTCAAGAAAGGCCTGATCGGCGCGAAACTCGACGGCACCGGCGAGACGATCGGGCATGTCGCCAATCTCACGCTGACAAATCCCGGCACCGAGCGCGTGCGCGTGGTCATTTCCCCGACGCTGCTCATCCCCGGCAGCGCAGAGCGGCAAACCTACGCGCTCACCGGCACCCACCTCGCCAGCGTCGGCGCGGGCGAGACAGTGACCATCCCGCTCGATGGCGTGTGCCTCGATGCCCACAAGCCGCCTGTCACTCCCGGCGACACCGTCGGACTGACCATCGCTGATCCGGCCACATTGCCGCAGGCTTCGCGCGACCTGCTCGCCGGCGCGCAAAAGATCGCGACTGCCGCGCGCACTCTCCAAGCCGCCGGGAAATTCCAGACGCCCTTTTCCGGCAACCCGGCCAAGGAACTCCAGACCATCGTGCAGTGGGCGACCTGGACCAGCGTGGCGAACAAGACAGACAACCCGCTGACAAAGGCGGATTTCGCCGCAAAGGTGTACGAGCAAGCCGGGGTGCCGCGGGTCGCAGATGGATTGGTGAGCACGGTCTTCACCGTCCCGCAGGGGAAGATCAGAGTCCATCTCCCGAATGACATGGCGGCCGGCGACACCATTTCCGGCACCGTCGTCGCCGAGCCGAAAGGCACGAGCGCCGCGGAGCGCCAGAAGAACGCCGAGACGCTGAATGGTTTCGTGATCGAGGTCGCGGGGCAGAAAGGTCCTGCCGCTTCACGCGCATTCACCGGCATGGTGCCGGACAGCTTCGCGGGCAATCCGACGATGATTCTCAACGACTCGAAAGGAACCACCATCGGCAAGGTCACGATCCCGAAACCGTCGAAGTCGGCGGCGAAAAAGACGGATTCGCCCGCCACTTCCGAGTTCAAGCTCCCGACCTTCGGGCAGGCGGGACGCCCGCTGGAGATCACCGGGCCATTCGACGGGAACGCCAGCAACACGAACGTCAGGATCGGCGACCAGGAGCTGGCCATATTAGTGGAATCGCGGAGCCGGACGGTCGTCCAGTCGCCAAAGGCGCCTGCGGGCCCCGCGGAGATCGTCCTCAAGGAAGGCGGGAACGAGTTCAAAGGCACCTTCACCAGCAAGACCGCCACTGACGCGCCCGAGCAAAAAACCTCAGCCACGAAGTCGCAGGCATCGGGTCCGCAGCAGCAGAAGCTCGATAAGGGCATCGACGATCTCTGGGGTGCCATCCAACTGACCGGCGCGGAGGCCAAAGTGCTATAACGCCCCGCCTCCCGCCGAATCCAAAGCATCCGCCTCGGGCGCCGACATCAACCTCGCGCTGCGCCGCCAGCGCGACGAGCCGGCGCCCGATGTGAGCCTCGCGCCCTTTCGAGGGTGGTGGCCGTGCCTCCGCACTCCAAAGTGTGGCGGTCGAAAGTTCGGAGTTGGATTCGGCGGTGGGACAGTTGCATCCTGCGCGCCCCGATGGCCGAAACGATCCCCCCCCACGATGCCGCCCGCGTCCCGAAGCGCCTGCCGGTGCTGCTGCGCCGGGCCTGGTACGGGCTGAACCAGTCCTTCCGCCAGCGCATCGCGCATCTCGGCGTGACGCCGGATCAGTTCTCGATCCTGCGCTGGCTGAGCGAGGGGGATCCGGAGGGGCTCACCCAGCGGGCGCTCACGGACCTGATGGCGAGCGACCCAAACACGATCACGTCCACGCTTTCACGGATGGAAAAGACCGGCCTCGTCGCGCGGGAGCCGCACAAGGTGGACCGCCGCGCGAACCGTGTGCGGATCGAGCCTGCTGGGCGGCGGACGTTTGAAATGGCGCGGGAGGTGGCAGTGGAACTACAGGAGCAGGTGCTGTCGAAACTCCCCGCAATCCGACGGGAGCGGTTTTTCGCCGACCTGGAGATGATCGCTGCGGCGTGCGCGACGGCGCTGGAGCGCCCGGCGGCGACGAGGCTCAAAGCTCAAAAAGCAAAGCTCAAGAAAAGCTCCACCACCCGCCCGAGTTGAACCTTTGGCCTTTGATCTTTCGGCCTATCGGACGTCGAGGCAGACCGCTTCCTTCGTGCTGCGGACGTAGATCCGGCCGTTGGCGAGCACGGGCGTGGTCCAGCATTTGCCGTCCACGACCTTGGCGCGGGCCAACTCCTTGTA
Organism: Chthoniobacter sp.; assembly: GCA_043728655.1. Lineage (GTDB taxonomy): Bacteria > Verrucomicrobiota > Verrucomicrobiia > Chthoniobacterales > Chthoniobacteraceae > Chthoniobacter. The sequence continues at coordinate 4,741 of JAYTML010000038.1, forward strand.
GGCTGCGGGCTGCGGGTCGATGAGGACGAGTTCGCCGGCGTCTGAGAGCGCGAGCACTTTGTCGCCCGCGAGGATGACCTGGCCGGGGCCGAAGCCTTCCTTTTCCCACTTCACGCTGCCGTCCTTGATGTCCACGCACTTGACCGGGCCTTTGCCGTATTCCTTGAACTGGAACATGCCGTAGAGGTGGCCGCCGAAGAGGACCGGCGTGCTCCAGTGGTTGGCGAGGGGCTTGTTTCCGCGCATGCGGTAAAGCTCGGTGGCGGTCCACTGGTCGCCATTCTTGGCGATCTGTGCCGCGCCCGCGCCGACGCCGTAGCCGGCGGAGCAATAGACGATGTCGCCCGCGACGACCGGGGAGGCGGCGGTGGAGGTGCTGTAGTTGAAAGCGTAGCGCCAAAGCTCCTTGCCGGTCTTTGGCTCGACGGCGAGGAGGCCGCTCTGGACGAAGAAGATGACCTGCCGGACGCCGTGGATGGTGGCGGCGACGGGCGTGGCGTGGGTCATTTTTTCGTCAAATGCCTTCCAGACGACGCTGCCGTCGGCGGGATTGAAAGCGATGAGCGACTGGCCCGAGCCGCCGCCGGCGACGTAGATGAGACCGCCTTCGAGCAGTGGAGAAGCAGCGTTCTGCCACTGGATGTTCCGGCCCTGGAATTCGCCCATGAGATCTTTCTTCCACAGTTCCTTGCCGGTCGAGGCGTCGAATCCCTGGAGGATGAGCCGCGCGGACATCGTGAAGACGCGCACGCCGTCCGTGGTCGGTGTCGAGCGCGGGCCGTCGCCGCCTTTGTTGTCGCTGGTGCCGGAGTCGCCGCCGCCGTCGTACTTGGCCGAGCCAAGCGCAGCGGTCCACCCCTCCTTGCCGGTGTTTGCGTCGCGGGCGACGAGGACCTCCTGCGGCGCGCCATCCACCTCGCGCCCCTCGAGCATGAAGCACCGCGCACCGGCCACGGCGAAGGAGCTGAAGCCATTGGTGCTCGGCATTTTCCACAGCACTTTCGGACCGGAGGACAGCCATGGCCGGGCGATCTTTTCCGGGGTCGTGCCGTCGGTGGCCGGTCCGCGGTACTGGGGCCAGTCGGCGGCATGGAGCGTGGCCGTGAGGACGAGGAGTGGGAGGAGGGTGCGGTGGATCATGGGTTGGGTTGTTGGGAAAAGGCGGTCAGCGCGCGGGTGAGAGATCGAGGTCGTCGAAGCGGATGGGCGTGCCGGAATACGGGCTGCCCCAGATGCCGGCGCGGCCGGGAGCCGGCTCTTCCTTCGTCTCGAAAGTGATCGTCCACGCCGCGGGCTCCGGCGTCCCGGCAGGCCACGCCTTGCCCTCCACGATCCAGCCCGCGCCGGCCTTGCGAACCTGCACGCGCAGGCTCGTCCAGCTTCCGTCCTTCCACTCGTAGGCCACGCTGTGCCGGGCTTCGTCGCCTTGGAAAATCTCGATCGCGTTCTTCGCCGCGCTGACTTGCAGCCGGTAGCCGCCGACCCCTCCGAGGCTCACGCCAAACGCGGGAAACTTGCGCCCCTTTTTCGTCCCGAAAAACCGCGCGCTCGCAGTGGCATCGCCCGCCGGCGTGGGGCCAAAGAGCAGGCCGAAGGTGTCCAGCGGCGCACCCGGAAGTTCGATGAATTTGCCGTCCTTTGCCTCCTGCTTCACCTCGAAATCGCCCGACATGACCATCATGTCCGCCGGAATCTTGCCCGGCTCCGCGGCCTCGAAATCATTGTGGTAAAGAGGCTTCGCGGGCGCATCCGCGGCGCGCGACGACGCCAGGGCGAACGCTGCGGCGGCGATGGCGATTGGGAGGAGGCGGGGCAGATTCATCGGGGGTAGCATAGCCAACCAGTAAGACGGCGCATGTGTCCAGACCGCTCACCGCCGGCGTTATTAGAGGAGAAAACCAGCTTCGACCCGATCCAGCTAACTGCCTGCGTGCTCCTGCGGATCCTCCACGATCTCGAGCTGTGCGCGCTCCCCGTGCCGCGCCGCGGACGCGCTTAGGAGATTGCGGATGGCGATGATCGTCTGCCCGTGTTTGCCAATCACCTTGCCGACATCGCTTTGCCGCACGCGCAGGTAGAATGTCGTCCGCTTATTGCCGTCATGCCGGGTCAGGCCCATCTCATCGGGGTAGTCGATGAGATGGCGCAAAACGAAATCGAGGAACTCCTGCATGGCGCGGAAAAATGCGCGCCCGGTCCGCGAAAGGCGAGCCTTACTTCGCGGCGGCTGCTTCCTTCTTCCGCGCCTTCTTGACGATGCTGCGGACGGTGTCGGACTGCTGCGCGCCGTTCTTCACCCAGTAGTCGATGCGGGCGAGGTCCACGTTCGCATTGTCGCCGGGCTTCTTCGGGTCGTAGTTGCCCACGAGTTCGATGAACTTTCCGTCGCGCGGGCTGCGCTGATCGGCGACGACGACTTTGAAATACGGGTTATTGAGGCTTCCTTCGCGGCGGAGGCGGATGGCGACAGACATGATGTGGTTTGGTTTGGTTGGTGATTGCTGAGTTGAAAATTATCGCTTGATGCCGATGCGCGGCGCGCCTTGGCGCGCCATCATCTTCTTCATCTTGCCCATCCCCTTCATCATCTTCCGCATCTGGCCGAAGCGCTGAAGGAGGTCATTCACTTCGGTGACGGTAACTCCGCTTCCACGGGCGATCCTCTGCCGGCGGCGGGCATTCAAAATGTCCGGGTTGGTCCGCTCTGCGAGGGTCATCGAAAGCACTATCGCTTCGACCCGCTTCATCTGTTTTTCGTCAACGGAAAAGTTTTTGACGTTACCCATGCCGGGGATCATGCCAAGCAGATTCTCAAGCGGCCCCAGCTTCTTGAGCATCTTGAACTGGGCCAGAAAGTCGTTCAGGTCGAACGACGCCGTCCGCATCTTCTCCTCCATCCGCTTGGCCTCGTCCTCGTCGATCATCGACGCGGCCTTCTCCACCAGCCCCACGATGTCCCCCATGCCGAGGATGCGCCCGGCGAGCCGGTCCGGGAAAAACGGCTCGAACTGGTCCAGCTTTTCCCCCACGCCCGCGAATTTGATCGGCCGCTGCGTGACCTCGCGCATCGAGAGTGCCGCCCCGCCGCGCGCGTCGCCGTCCAGCTTCGTCAGCACCAGCCCGGTGATGTCCAGCGCCTGGTGGAAATGCGTGGCCACACTCACCGCCTGCTGCCCCGTCGCCGCGTCGGCCACCAGCAGCACTTCCTGCGGCTTCAAGAACTCGCGCAATCCCTTGATCTCCGCGATCAGCGGCTCGTCGATCTCCTGCCGTCCGGCGGTGTCGAAAATCAGCACGTTTCCCGTCTGCAGTTTCGCCCACTCCAGGGCCTGCGCCGCCACCCGCTTCACGTCCTTTTCCCCCGGCTCCGGTGTGAAAACGGGCACGCCCACCTGCTTCGCCAGCTGTGCGAGCTGCTCGATCGCCGCCGGTCGGTGCAAATCGCACGCGATCAGCAGCGGCGCCTTCCCCTGCTTCTTCAGCCACGCCGCGAGCTTCGCCGAGGACGTGGTCTTTCCAGCGCCGTTCAGCCCCACCATCATGATCCGCGCCGGCTGATCCAGATTCAGCGGCGCATTGTCCCCGCCCAGCAGCGCCGTCAGTTCGTCGTGAAAGATCTTCACGATCTGCTGCCCCGGTGCCACCCCGCGCAGCACCGATTCCCCCATCGCCTTCTCCTTCACCCGGGCGATGAACCCCTTTGCCACCCCGAACTCCACATCCGCCTCAAGCAGCGCCATCCGCACCGCACGCATCGCGTCGGTGATATTCGTCTCCGAGATCGTCCCATGACCACGCAGGTCCTTGAAAACGTCCTGAAGCTTGTCGGCGAGCAGTGAAAACATGATTGGCGGGCGCGCAGACTAGCGCAGAAACCCAGCTTGTCGAGGCCCGCAACGCCTCAGGTCGCGCTGGGCGGGGATGCCGGACACCGGCTCGAACGCTCTCAGGCTCCCTGCGTGCGCGTCAGGCCTTTTTAATGGGCTTTTTCCCGACCTTCGGAGCGGGGGGCGCAGGAGGTGCGGCCTCCTCTGGAGCCTCGCCAGTGGGGCTGTAGTGGAAAGACCAGCGCGTCTCGACCCGCTGCACGCCCTGTTGCCCGGCGACGATGACGGTGTACGAGCCCTCCCTCAGGGGCTTGGCCACTTTGTAAACGATCATCTTCGTGGCGGGATCGAATTTCGCCGGCACAAGCCCGAGTCCGCTGATCCGCATCTCGACACTGCCCGGCTCCAGCGCGCCCATCGTGGAAAGCTCCGCCTTTATCTCCGGCGTCGCATCCTTGATCGTCGTGTTGTTCATCGGTTCGGTAACCATGGAGGCGGCGGCCTCCTGTCCCATGACGGCGGGACCGGAGGGGGCGGCCATGCCGGTGAAAGTGATCGCCACGTCGAAGACCTGCTGGTTGCCCGGCATCTTCGCGGTGACATCGTAGCGGCCGAGGCTCAGGGCATTGGTGGTGATCCCGAGCCGCGCGCCGTAGGTGGTGAAGGCGGCCTCGTATCCCGCGGCCTGGCACGCCTCGTGGACCTTCTCGCTATGGTGGCCAAAGGGGTAGGCGATGGTGGCGCAGCGGATCCCGAGGTTTTCCTCCAGGATCTGCTTGGAGCGCTCGAGCTCATCCTTCAGCCACGCATCGTACTCGCCCGGCACTTTCGACGGCTTCCGGCGCAGATCGAGGTGCGAGACGGTATGGCAGCCAATCTCGAAACCGTCGTCCCGCAGCTTCGCGAGCTGCGCCCATGTCATGGATTTGCCGCCGTTGTTCAGGTAGTTGGTGTAAATGAAGAACGTCGCCGGGAACCCGTACTTTTTCAGAATCGGCACACCAACGTCGAAACCGGAGACGTAACCATCATCAATGGTGATGAGGACACACTTGGGTGGGATGTTTTTCTCGCCGCGCCGCCAGGCGAGAAAGTCCTTCATCGAGATCACCGCCAGCCCGGCCTGCTTGATCTCCTCCATCTGCTTCTCAAAAAGCGCCGCCTCGATGGAAAGCGCGCCACCGGCCTTTCCCTCCAGTCGGTGATAGCAGAGCACGACGACCTGCGCCGTGGTGTCAATCACGGGACGGGGCGGAGCCGCCGGCGCTGCCGAGGCGGGCGGCGGTGTCGCCGACGCCGCGGCTGCCACGGGCGCCGGAGTGGGTGTCGCCTTGGCCACGACTTTCGTTTTCAAAAACGGGAGCTTCTCGCGCAGCTTGCCGCAGCCGGCGAGCGGCAGCGTGGCGAGGAGGAGGATGAGGGCGATTTTCCGAGTCATAATGAGGTGTCCGATCTCTGGCTGGCGACGATACATTCCCGCCGCGAATGAGGAAAGGGCGAAGGCGGCGCCAATTTCATGCGGCCTTTTGCAGCAGCCACTTGTCCGCCATAAACGTCACTCGCAATCCCGTTTCCCGGGCGAACCGCTCAACCGCGAGCCGCACGCCGTCCCACGAATAGTCATCGCCGAAAAGCGTGCCCCCATCCGCGAGCACCTCCCAGTAATCGAGCACATCCTGATAGACGTCCTCCTCCTCGTGGCTGCCGTCGATGTAGATCAGATCCCCGCGGAGACCGGAGGCGCGCAGCCACAGCGCGGCGGTCGCCGAGGTCTGCGGAAAAGGGACGATGCGGCGCTGGAAGCCGCGGTGGCAGACATTCGCGAGGAACTGGTAATAGACCGTGGGCCAGCCGTGATCGAGCCGCAGGCTGAGATGGCGGTCGGGGTCCTCCAGGTCGGTCCAGAATTCCAGCGCGCCGAGCCATGTGTCGATGCACAGGATTGTCCCCGGCATGCCCGCCTTTTCGAGCACGTCCGCCATCTGCAAAGCCGACCCGCCTTTCCATGTGCCGACCTCGATGATCAGTTTCGGCTTCCGCGTGAGGATGAGTTCGCGGAACGCGGGCGAATCGCTGCCCCAGCCCTGCGCGTCGAAGGGCCGGGCGGCGAAGTCGAAGCCGGCGTAGGGGTCGCGCCGGTGCAACATCGCCAGCAGCTCGTCATACGTGAGCGCCGTCCGC
>JAYTML010000039.1:0-3340 GCA_043728655.1 Chthoniobacter sp.
CCGCTTTCCAACGTGCTGCTGACGATGATCCAGAAGATGGGCGTCGAGACGGGCAGGTTCCAGGATGCGAGCGGGACGCTGAGCGGGCTGGTGTAGCGAGGGGCGGCGGCTCGAAATGCCGTCATCCCGAGCGGAGTTCCGCGTGGGCGAAGGTGGGGCGGAACGCAGTCGAGGGACCCCGGCGATTCGATAAGGCGCCGAACGTGATACGAGCGCCGGGGTCCTTCGACTGCGATTCGCAAAGCCGAAGCTCCGCTCAGGATGACGGCGGATATTGAACCGCGCTCAGGCGACGGCGTCGCGCGTGAGCTGACCGTTCAGCAGCCGCATGATGCCGCGCGGATTCGCGTCCTGCAGTTCGGGCGGGAGTGCGGCGGCGGGGAGGTTTTGGAAACACACTGGGCGCACGAAACGCAGGATGGCGGCGGTGCCGACGCTGGTGAATCGCTCGTCCGTGGTGGCCGGATACGGGCCGCCGTGGTGCATCGCGGGCGAGACCTCGACGCCGGTGGGGAAGCCATTCACGACGATGCGGCCGGCTTTGCGCTGGAGCACGGAGATGAGTTCGCCGGCATTGGCGAGATCCTCGGCCGTGCCGTGGATCGTGGCGGTGAGCTGACCCTCCAGACGGCGCGCGATGCGGACGAGATCGGAGTAGCCGGGCGCATCGACGAGCAGCGTGCAGGGGCCGAAGACCTCGTCGTGCAGCGCGGGCTGGCGGAGAAAATTCTCGGTGTCGGTCGCGAAGACGACCGGCTCGCCGTGGTTTTGCGACGCGTCGGGCGGCGTGTCGCTGATCGCGAGCGCGACCACGCCGGGGACGCGCTCCATCGTTTCGAGACCGTGGTGAAAGGCATTGCAGATGCCGGGGTGCAGCATCGTCGCGGGCGGCACTGCGCGCATGGCAGCGGCGAAAGCCCCGGCGAATTTTTCAAACTCGCCGCCGCCGATTCCGAAGGCGAGGCCGGGCTTTGTGCAGAACTGGCCGACTCCCATCGTGACGGAGTTTTTCAAACCCTCCACGAGCTGCGCAGCGCGCTCGCGCAGCGCGCCCGGCAGGATGAAAACCGGATTCAGGCTGCTCATCTCCGCGAAGACCGGGATCGGGTCGGGCCGCGCGGCGGCGGCGTCGAAGAGCGCCCGGCCGGCGTAGCGCGAGCCGGTAAAGCCCGCGGCGCGGGTAAGCGGGTGCCGCACCAGCGCGATGCCGATTTCCGCGCCGCTGCCGTGCAGCATGGCGAAGATGCCGGCAGGCAGCCCCACTGCCGCGACGGCGCGGGCGACGGCCGTGGCGACCATCTCCGACGTGCCGGGATGCGCGCGGTGGGCTTTCACGATCACGGGATTGCCGGCGGCGAGCGCGCTGGCCGTGTCACCGCCGGCGACGGAGAAGGCCAGGGGAAAATTGCTCGAACCAAAGACGACGACAGGCCCGAGCGGGACGAGCATGCGACGCAGATCCGGGCGTGGGAGCGGCTGCCGGTCGGGCAGAGCCGTGTCGATGCGGGCATCGCACCACGAGCCTTCGCGCACGAGCGCCGCGAAGAGCTGGAGCTGGCCCACGGTGCGCCCGCGCTCGCCGGTGAGCCGGGCAAGCGGCAGCCCGGTCTCGATGTGTGCGCGCTGGAGCAGCGCATCGCCAAGCGCGAGGATTTCCGTGGCGATTTTTTCGAGCAGCGACGCGCGCGCCTCGGCGGACGAGCGGCCAAAGACGGCGAAGGCATCCTCCGCGAGAAAAAGCGCGCGCTCCACCTCGTCGGCGCCGACTTCGTGAAAGGCGGGCTCCAGCGTCTCAGTCGCGAGCGGGCTGACTGCGTGAAAGGTGCGCGCGCCGTCTTCGAGCGGCACGCCGGCAATGAGGGATTTTCCGTGAAGTGTCATCGTTAAATGGATTGGGGCGGGAAGCTCAGTCGGGTTTGCCCTCGCAGTCAACCTGCGCGTCCATTCCTGCCAATCCGGCGTTCCGGCCTGCGGAATATGGCGGGGCGATTTCCTCGTTTGCATTTTCGCGCGAGCCGCTATCTTTCCGACCCCTTTTCTAAAAAACCGCCTCCGCACCACCCACACCACCCATGAATGTCGTCGTCGAAAACCTGCCAAACTGCATCACCACGCTCCGCATCGAACTGGAGGCGGAAAAGGTCAGCAAAGTGTGGGATGCGGTGACGGGCGACTACACGAAGTATGCGAAGATCCCGGGATACCGGGCGGGCAAGGCGCCGAAATCGGTGATCGAGAAGAAGTTTAAGAAGGAAATCCGCGAAGAGCTGGAGAAGAAGCTCCTTTCGGAGTCGTGCCGGGAGGCGATCTCGGAAAAGAAGATCCGCGTGCTGTCGCTGGCGCAGATCGACGATGTGGAGCTCGCGGAGGACAAGACGATGAAGTTCACGGCGACGCTGGTCACGCATCCCGATTTCGAGCTGCCATCCTACAAGGGGCTGGTCGTGCCGATGAAATCCACCGAGGTGACCGAGGCCGAGATCGACGAGTCGCTGGACAATCTGCGCGAGCAGGCGGCGGACTTCACCGACCTGGCGGAGGATCGCGGCGCGCAGATGGAGGACTACGCGGTGGTGGACTACAGCGGGACCATCGACGGCAAGCCCGTGCATGAGCTTTTTCCGAAAGCAGGCAAGCCGCTCTCGGGCAATGAGGATTTCTGGATTCGCATGACGCCGGAGGCGTTCTTTCCGGGCTACGCCGCGGCGCTCGTGGGCGCAAAGCCGGGCGAGACGCGGACGTTTGACATCGATGTGCCGGCGGAGTTTCCCGTCGAGGGGATGGGCGGGCAGAAAATCCAGTACGTCGTCACGCTGAAGGAGATCAAAAACAAGGTGCTGCCGGCGCTGGACGACGCCTTTGCCGACACCGTCGCGAAGGGCAAGACGATTGCTGAGCTGCGCGAGATGGCCCGCGAGGAACTCGGCCGCCAGAAGGTCGCCGACGCTGAGGGCGGCAAGCGCACCGCGATCATGAGCCAGATCCTCTCGCAGGTGGAATGCGAGCTGCCGGTCGATATGGTGCGCACGCAGACCCGCCGGATCCTGGCGGACATCGTCCGCGAAAACCAGTCGCGCGGCATCGCCGACGAGGTGCTGAAGGAGAACGAGCAGCAGATCCTCGGCACCGCCGCGCAGAACGCACGGGAGCAGTTGAAGGGGACCTTTGTCCTGCTCCGCATCGCCGAGGTGGAAGGCATCAAGCCGACCCAGCAGGAGTTCAATGTCCGCATCGCCCAGCTCGCGCAGCGCTACGAGATGAAGCCGGCGAAGCTCCTGAAGGAACTCGAAAAGCGCAACGCCCTCGACCAGATCACCGAGGAGATCCTGACGGGCAAGGT
>JAYTML010000040.1:0-6193 GCA_043728655.1 Chthoniobacter sp.
TCCAATCTCGGGGAGTATTTCCTCGGAACCCATCCGCTCAATCCCGCATCGACGGGACGCCCGGTCCAGTCCGTCCAGACCGTCAGCGTCGGCGGCGTGGTGGGCAGCTATCTTACGCTCACCTTCACCCGCGCCATCGGGCGCGACGACGCGAGCGCCATCGTGGAGGCCGTCTCCGACCTCGCCTCTCCGGCCTGGGTCGCCGCCAGCATGGTGGGCGTGCCGCTGAACAATGGGAACGGCACGGAGACGATCACGTACCGCCACCCGGACCCGATGCCATCGCCGCCGACTGGCGGGACCAGGCAGTTCCTCCGCCTGCGAATCACCCAGCCGTGACCGCGTGGCGGGGTGCGCCGTCACGCCCGCCGCCGCTCTCTGTAGGCACAGGGGGAAAGTGCGCCCGGAGTTTTCCGTGGAAACAAGATTTTATCTGGCACGACCGCCGATTCGGTGAAACGGTCGTGGCACCCGCAGCGCAGTCGCGCCTGCTCCACCCCGCCCCCCCGTCAGGAAGTTTCCCAATATGAAAACATCCCCTCTGATCGTGCCTCTGCTTGGCTCCATCGCCCTGCTCCTCGCACCCGCCCAAGGCATCGAAATCGCCAAGCTGCAAAACACCACGGCCCTGAATCTGGTGGGCGCGTGGAACGGCGGGGTGGTGCCCACGTCTGCCGACGTGATGCTGTGGAACAATCTCTACACGACTCCCGGATTGGCCACCTCGCTTTCGCAACTCGGAACGGACCTCTCGGTGCTCGGACTCAAAGTGACGAACGTCGGTGGCGCGCTCAACGCGGCAAACACCATGGTGGGCTTTTAAAACACCAGCTCCGCCAATACACTGACCATCGGCTCGGCGGGTATCGATCTCTCGACTGCCACGCAGGCGCTGATGATCCAGTCGAAAGTGACCATCGGGGCCAACCAGAACTGGGTGGTCAACAACGCGAACACCAACGGCAATCCCGGCGGCTTCGCCAACGGCGAGGATCTCGCGTTTCAGGCATTCAGCGGCACCGTCACGACGGCGACCACCGCTTTCAATCTCGGCGGAAACACGGTGACGACCTCCGGCACCGGGCAGGTGACGATCACCTCCGGCTACGCGATGACGAACGGGACGATTAATATCGGGAACAATCTTTTCCTCATCGGTGGTGGGACCAGTCGCCTCGTCACGGTGGGCGGCGACGTGAATCTCAACGTCGCGAGCGGAGCGACGCTGCATTTCCAGAGCAACTCCGCCGGGGTGACCTCCGGGGCAGCCATCACCCTCAACGGCGGCACGCTGAAGCTCGTGTCGAACAACGCGACTCAACTCGTGACCATCAACGGGAGCGTGAACGTCGCCACCGCCAGCGCGCTGCTGGTCGGCAACAACGTTGGCGCCGGCAGCGTCGCGGGCACATCCGTCAATCTCAACGCGAACCTCACCGGCTCCGCGGCGCTGACCGTCACAAACAGCGCGTCCACCACGACCCCGCTTTTCATCGGCGGAAACAACAGCGCGTACGCCGGGACGCTGACCTTTGGCGGCACGGCCGGGCGCGTCTCGCGGCTGACCGCGGCGACTGCCGGCAGCGCCGCCGCCACATGGAGCATCTCCACCGGCCACACGCTCCAAGTCAATGGCCTGAGCGTCGCGCTCGGCACGCTGACCGGCGCAGGCACGGTCAATTCCTTCAGCGGCACCTCCACGATCAACGTGGGCGCGGGCACTTTCTCCGGCACGCTCACCAATGGCGCAGGCACGCTCGCGCTGACAAAGAACACCGCCGGCACCCTGACCATCAGCGGGAACACGAGCAACTACACCGGCGCGACGAATGTGAGCGTGGGAACGCTGCAGGTCGCTCCCGGCGCGCTGAGCGGGACCACGGTGAACGTGGCCTCCGGCGCGACCTACACCGTGCAGTCGGCCGTCTCGGGTCTGCTCAATACGCCCGTGGTCCTGGCCGATGGCGGCACGATCCTCGCCCGTCCGCTCGCCGCAGGGCTCAGTTTCAGCCTGCCTTCGCTCTCGGTCGGCACGGCCACCGGCGGCAGCATCGTCCTCGACACCGGCGCGCTGGGAAATCCGTTCCTCACGCCGCTCACGGCGACCGCGTTCTCGGCGTCCGCAGGAAGCAAGATCAAGGTGCTCGGCTCGAATCTCACGCCGGGCACATTCTCCGCCGTGGACTACACCGGCGTGATCGGCGGCGGCGGGTTTGGCGCGCTCTCGCTCGTGCTGCCCTTCCGGATCACCGGCGGTCTTGTGAATAATCCGGGCATTTCTGTGGACGTGAACATCACCGGCTCGGCGAAGCCGGCATGGAATGGAAACGTCAATGGCAACTGGAACATCGACAACGTGGGCGACGGCTCGGCCGGCACGGCAAACTGGGTCGCCGCCTCCGGGCCGAATACCTACGTCGAGGCGGGGGTCGGCACGGACTCCGTGGTCTTTGACGACACCGCGACCGGCGGCACAAATGTGAATCTCACGACCACGCTCACGCCCGGCGGCGTCGCGGTCGCGAATACCGCGCTCAGCTACACCTTCAGCGGGACCGGGCGGATCACCGGCGGAGGCGCGCTGACGAAGTCCGGCAACGGTTCACTCGCCATCACGAATACGGGGACGAATGATTTCACCGGCGGCACCATCATCAGCGGCGGCACGGTCACGATCGGCGACGGCTCCACTGCGGGAGCCGGCACGCTCGGCACCGCCGCCGTCACGGTGAACACTCCGGGCACGCTGGAATTCAACCGCCCGGACGCGTTCACTTTCGCCAATGCCGTCTCCGGCACGGGCGGCCTGAAAAAGAGCCAGGCCAGCATCGCCACACTCTCCGCCGCGACGACGCTCAGCGGGCCGGTGAATCTCGCGGCGGGGACGCTGCGCTTTACCTCCGGCGGGAATCTGAGCGGCGCGATCACGGGCGCCGGCGCGCTCACCGTCGCGGGCGGCACGCTCCAGCTCAGCGGCAATGACGCGAACACTTTCGCCAGCCTCACCACCGTGAGCAGCGGCACACTTCAGCTCAACAAGACTCCCGGCGTGGACGCCGTCGGTGGGAATATCCTCATCAACGGCACGGGCATCCTCGCCCCGCTCCAGCCGAACCAAATCCCCGACACCGCGACGATCACCTACGACAAGACCGGGACCAATCAGGGCAGCGTGACCTTTGGAAACGAGACGATCGCCGCGCTCACCCTCGTCAATGGCAACGACACCGGCTCGCAGGTGCTCGGAAATAACGGCCTCGTCGTGACCGGCCTGCTTACCGCGGGAAATACGAGCGTCTTTTCCGTGGCGAGCGGCCACGCGAACAGCGCGGGCGGCCTCAGCCTGAGCGGCACCGCGACCATCCGCATCGCGGGAAACTCGGGCGCCTCCTCGCTCAGCGTCGGCGCGCTCGGCATCACCGCGAGCGGCGGCCTCATCCAGGTCGGCCAGGGCACCGGCGCATTCGACGCCGTGCTCAATCTCGACGGCGACGTGACGACGACGGGGAACCTCTCCTTCACCGACGGAAACTTCACCGGGGCAAACCTGCGCCAGATCAATATCGGCGCGGGCACCCGCACATTCTCCATCGGGACGGGGACCACCACGACCGTCGCGCCGGACATCGCCGGCACCGGCGGCATCACGAAAACGGGCAACGGCACGCTGCAGCTCACCGCCGCCAGCGCGAGCACGTACACCGGTCCGACGACCGTCAGCGCGGGCACCTTTCTCACCACGACGGCGCAGACCGGCGGCGCCGGCGTGAGCGTGGCGGGCGGCGCGACCTTTGGCGTCAGCCTCGCGGCGGCAGGCGCCACGTTCGTCTCCTCGGATGTGACCACCGGCGCCGCATCCACGCTGCAACTGGCAACCGCCACCTTTGGCAATCCTGCCGTGCCTGTGCTCGCTGCGGGCACCTTCACCGTCAATGGCGCCACGACCATCCGTCTCACGGGTTCCGCGCTGGCGACCGGCACGGGCATCCCGCTCATCGGCTACACCTCGCTCGTCGGCGTCTCGGGCTTCGGCGGACTCTCTGTGATCCTGCCCACGCGGATGAGCGGGACGCTGGTCAACAACCTCGTGGACTCCCGCGTGGACCTGAACCTCAGCGTCGAGCAGGCGAAATGGAACGGTAACCTGAGCGGCAACTGGGACATCGATCCCGACGGCACCGGCGGCACCGGCACGGCGAACTGGCTGACCACGGTAGGCAACGCGTCCACCCGCTATTTCCAGGGCCCGCCGATCAGCACGGACACCGCGAACTTTGACGACAGCGCGACCGGCACCACCACCGTGGCCCTGACCACCGCGATCACGCCGGCGGCGACCAATGTGGGCAATGTCACGAAGACCTACACCTTCACCGGCGCCGGCACGCTGACCGGCGCGACCGCGCTCAACAAGAGCGGCGCCGGCACTCTCATCCTCACAAACACGGCCGCGTACAACCACACCGGCGGCACCATCCTCAGCGGCGGCACGCTCCAGGTCGGCGATGGCGTGACTCCCGGGGCCGGCATCCTGCCGACGGCCGCGGTCACCAACAACGCCACCATCGCGCTGAACCGGCCCGATGATTTCGCCGTGACCACGACGATCAACGGCGCCGGCACGATCATCAAACAGAACACCAATACCGCGTCGTTCACCCTCCCGACGACTTACGGCGGCGGCGTGCAGGTGAATGCCGGCACGCTGCTCTTCTCGGCCGCGGCCAACCTCAGCGGCACGATCGGCGTGAATGCGGCGACGCTCCAGTTGAACGGAGGCGGGCCGGTGAGTGGCTCGACTTCGATCAATGGCGGCGGCCTGGTCCTGCTCAGCATCAGCACGACCGTCAGCGGCCCTGTTGCGATCAATTCCGGCAAGCTGAAATTCGCCAACGGCGGCACGCTCAGCGGCGCTGTCAGCGGCGCGGGCGAGCTCGAGGTGGCTGGCGGCACGGTCGTCGTCAGCGGCGCCGTCGCGAGCACCGCCACCGGCCTTACCACCCTCAGCGGCGGCACGCTCCAGCTGAACCGGCCCGGTTTCACCGCCATCGCGGGCGACATCCTCATCACGGGCGGCGGCGTGCTCGCGATCATCGCCGCGGACCAGATCGCCGACACTGCGACGATCACTTTCAACGGCACCTCGGCCGACGCGACCGTCGGCAGCACTGGCGCGGAAACCGTCGCCAACCTCATCTGCAATCCGAGCGTGGGCACGGGCCAGTTCCAGCTTCGCAATGGCTTCACCGTCACCGGCATGGCGACGCTGAACCAAGGCGTGCTGGGCGTTTCAAGCGGCCACACCTCCACGCTGAACGCCCTGACCATGACAGGCGGCATCTTCCGCATCGCCGGCAATGCCGCCGCCTCCGTGATGAACATCGGGGCGGGCGGCATCACCGCCAGCGGCGGCGACATCCAGGTGAAATTCGGCACGACCAACAACGACGCCACGCTCAACCTCGGCGGCAACGTGACCACCACCGGCAACGTCACCTTCACCAACGGCGGCTACACCGGCGCGAATCTGAACGTCATCAACCTCACCGCCACCCGCACCTTTGATATCGCGGCCTCCACCACCACCACCGTTGCGCCCGATATCGCGGGAGCCGGCGGGCTGACCAAGGCGGGCAATGGCACGCTCAGCCTCCTCGCCGCCTCCGCCGGCACCTACGGCGGCGCGACCACGATCAATGCCGGCACGCTCGCCATCGCTGGCGGCGCTGCCATCCCCGACACGAGTGCGGTGAGTCTCGCCAATGTGGCCGGCGCGAAGCTCCTCCTCAATGCGAGCGAAACCATCGGCTCGCTCAGCGGCGGCGGCGCCATTGGCGGCGAGGTGGCGCTCGGCGGCAATACCCTCACCGTCGGCGACGCCACGCCCTCGACCGTCTATGCCGGCGCCATCTCCGGCGCGACCGGCACCGTGTTCAAGCAGGGAACCGGCGCGCTCACGCTCAGCGGCGCCGCGATGCTCGGCCTGCGCCGCCGCCGTCTGGCGTGACCGGTGGGGATTTGGCAAAGGCGGGAGCGGCACTCATGCACCGGGCGGCCAGCTAGACAGTGCGGAGGCGGCGGCATAGCGTGCGCCATGTTTCCAGGCACCCGGCCGGCGCGCATGCTTTCCGAAAAGTGAACCGCTCCCACACAGCGCATCTTCGCGCCGCCACGGGCATCGCATGGCTGACGG
>JAYTML010000041.1:0-5491 GCA_043728655.1 Chthoniobacter sp.
GGACGAGCCGCTCAAGCGCGAACTCGCGGACTTCGTCGCATGCGCCCGCGCCGGCGCGCAGCCAAAGGTGGGCGGGCGCGAGGCGACGGCGGCGCTGGAACTGGCGCTGGAGATCACGCGGCTGATAGACGCGGCTGGAAAATGATGGAACGGAGGCATTCAGACGCTGTCATCCTGAGCGGAGTTCCCGGCGGGCGAAGGCGGGCGGGAACGCAGTCGAAGGACCCCGGCGGTTCATTGACGTGCAGCGCGGGATCGGCCCGCCGGGGTCCTTCGACTGCGCTGCGCCCGCCTTTCCGCCTCCGCTCCGCTCAGGATGACTCGCGATTGGATGGTCAAGCCTCTGCGGCTCTGAGCCGCTGCGTTTTCCCATGAAACTCTACCTAGTAGCCGGCGAAGCCAGCGGGGACGCGCGCGGCGCGGAACTGATCCGCGCGCTCGCGGAGCGCGATGCGTCGATCAGCTACTTCGGTGCGGGCGGGCGCGAGATGCGTGCGCTGGTCGGCGACCATCTCACCGACTGGGCGGACGAGGCGGTCGTCGGGCTTTGGGATGTGTTGAGAAAGTACGGCTATTTCAAGGCGCAGTTCGACCGCATGCTCGCCGACATCGCACGAGTGCAGCCGGACGCGCTCGTGCTCATCGACTACCCGGGCTTCAACCTCCGCCTCGCCAAAGCCGTGAAGCGCGCGATGCCCGCCGTGCGCATCATCGACTACATCAGCCCGCAGGTCTGGGCGTGGAACCGCGGGCGCATCCCGAAGATGGCGCGCTACCTCGATCTCATGCTGTGCATCTTCCCCTTCGAGCTGCCGCTCTACGCGGGGAGCGGCCTGCACGCGGTTTTCGTCGGCCACCCGCTGCTCGACTCCCTCGCCGCCAAACGCATCGAAGGCGCGCGCGACCCGCAGCTCATCGGCCTCTTCCCTGGCAGCCGCGAAAAGGAGGTGCGCAGGATTTTCCCCGTCATGGTGAAGGCCGCGCAGCGCATGAAAGCCGCGCGCTCCGACCTGCGCTTCGAGGCGGCCGCCGCCTCTCATCAGCTCGCCGAGCGCATGACGGACACGCTGCGCCATTTCGGCGAAGCCGAGGGAGGATTCCGCGTCGCCGTGCGCAGCTCGCACGACCTCATGCAGCGGGCCACCGCCGGCATCGTGTGCAGCGGCACCGCCACGCTGGAGGCGGCCTACTTCGGGATGCCGATGTGCATCGTGTACAAAGTCGCCATGCTCACCTGGGTCGTCGGCAAGCAGTTGGTCGAATTGCCTTTCATCGGGATGCCGAATGTCCTCGCTGGCCGCGAAATCGCCCGCGAGTTTTTGCAGGGCGACGCCACGCCCTCCGCCCTCGCCGACGAAACGCTCCGGCTCATGGGCGACTTCGACGCGCGGGAAGAGCTCCGGCGCGACTTTGCCGGCGTCATCACCCAACTCGGCGAGACCGGCGCCGCGGGGCGCGCCGCGGACGCGATCCTCGGCGAACTCGCCCGCGCGTGATTCTGTAACGATCGCAGCCTTTCCCCCCAACCCAATGGACCTCAAAGAACTCTCCGCCCTCTGGGCTCCGTGGCGCGCCGAGTATTTCTCCGCGCCCGCCACGCCCGACTTCCTGCTCGACGCAGCGCACACCTCGGACGACGCCGCGCACCTCGTCGTCGCCCGGCGAAAGAGCGCCTTCCTCATCATGAACCGCTACCCGTACTCCGTCGGGCACCTCATGTCCGTGCCGTATCGGAAAGTGGCCACGCTCAGCGAACTCACCGACGGCGAGAAGCTCGACCTGCTCGATCTCGCGGAACACGCCCAGGCCATCCTCCGCGCCGCGGTGAAAGCGCAGGGTTTCAACCTCGGCCTGAACCTCGGCAAATGCGCCGGCGCGGGCGTGGTCGATCACCTCCATCTGCACATCGTCCCCCGCTGGGAGGGCGACCACAATTTCATGCCGACGCTCGCCGGCACCCGCGTCCTCCCGGAAGCCCTGGACGCCCTTTACGCCAAGCTCCTCGCCGCCCAAACCGCGCTGGCCGACGGCGCGTCCGCTTAGGACGGGATTCCTGCCCAAACCGCGGGCTGTCCGGGCAGGTTTACGGATCGAGCAAATCTCATTTGGAAAAAGGGGCTAATATCCTCAACTTGCGCGGTTCTCTGCTGTAACCCATCTTCTGACCACCTCTCCCTATGAACACCGATCCCTCCTTCAACCGCTCGGACAAATATCGCCGCGAACATTCGCTGTCGCTCGACAACATGATTTTCACGCGCCGGCAATTCCTCGAGCGCACGGGCATGGGCATGGGCGCGCTGAGCCTCGCGGGCATCCTCGGGATGGATCTTAGGTCGGAGGCCGCGGCGACCGCGCCGACGACCGCTGCGCTTTCGCCGCTGGCTCCGCACGCGCCGCACTTTCCGGTGAAGGCGAAGGCGGTGATCCACATTTTCGCCGAAGGCGGCCCGTCGCAGGTCGATACGTGGGATCCGAAGCCGGAACTGACGAAGTTCGACGGGAGGACAATCCCGGGGCATGACGGGCTGGCGTTCGGATCCCCGTTCACTTTCACGCCGAGGGGCAAGTCCGGCATCCCGGTGAGCTCCGTTTTCCCGAAGCTCGGCGAATGCGTGGACGACATGGCGATCATCCGCTCGCTGTGGACGGACATCCCGGCGCACGAGGTGGCGCAGCGCTTCATGAATACCGGTTCGCTCCAGTTGCCCAAGCCGTCGATGGGCTCGTGGGTGGTGTACGGGCTGGGCTCGGAGAATCAGAATATGCCGGGCTTCATCACGCTGGGCGGCAAGCCGGAGTGGCGGCAGGCGTCGTTCCTGCCGGGCGTCTTCCAGGGCTGCAATGTGAACTACAGCTCGAAGATGAAGCTGGACGAGGTGCTGCTGAACATCAGCAACCAGTTCACCGCGCCGGACCGCCAGCGCCGCCAGCTCGATCTGGTGCACCAGCTCAACAGCATGCACCGGGAGGCGCTGCAAAAGGACGCGCAGCTCGACGCGCGCATTGAGGCGTTCGAGATGGCCTTCAAGATGCAGACCGAGGCGACCGAAGCCTTTGACATCAACAAGGAGTCGCCGGACATGCGCGAGCTTTACGGCCCGTCGGAACTGGGGGCCAAGATGCTCGTCGCCCGCAGGCTGGTGGAGCGCGGGGTGCGCTTCGTGCAGGTCAGCGCCGGCGGATGGGACCATCACAACAAGCTCGACGAGGCTCTTTCCAAGAAAGCCGGCGAAATCGACGGCCCGGCGGCGGCGCTCCTCAAGGATCTCAAGCAGCGCGGCATGCTCGACTCGACGCTCGTGATCTGGGGTGGCGAATTCGGCCGCACCATCGTGCGCGACCGGAATGGCAATGAAATGCCCGGACGCGACCACAACGGCCGCGCAATGTGCGCGTGGATGGCCGGCGGCGGCGTGAAAGGCGGCATCACTTACGGATCGACCGACGAGTTCGGCGCGCGCGCCGCGGAAAACAAAGTCCACATCCACGACCTCCATGCCACGATCATGGCGCTGCTCGGCTTCGATCACACGAAGCTCACCTACCGCTACAACGGCCGGGATTTCCGTTTCACCGACAATTTCGGCAACGTCGTCAAAGACATCATCGCCTGACCGCCATGAAAGCCACCACCAAGTCCGCGGCTGGAAACTCGGATGATGGAATGACTGGAGAGCGCCAGCGCGTGCGCCGCGTCCTCCGCCCGTCGATTCAGACATGCATCACTCCCCTCGTCCTTTTGGCGGCCACCGCGGGCGCTTTCGCCGCCGTGACCACCGAGCCGACGAAAGAGCAGACGGCGTTTTTTGAGAGCAAGATCCGCCCACTGCTCGCGGACAACTGCTACAAATGCCACAGCCTCGAATCGGGCAAGTCCAAGGGCGGGTTGACGCTCGACACCAAAGCCGGAGTGCTCAAAGGGGGGGAGGTCGGACCGGCCGTGATCCCGGGCAAACCCGAGGAAAGTCCGCTCATCAAGGCCGTCAACTATCACGACAAGGATCTGCAGATGCCGCCGACCAAGGAGGGCGGAAAACTCCCGGATGCTCAGATCGCGGCACTCACCGAGTGGGTGAAAATGGGCGCGCCCGATCCGCGCAAGGACGACGTCAAGACCAAGCTCACCGGCCTGACCGAAGCCGCCCGCAAACACTGGGCCTACCAGCCGCTGACCAATCCCAAGCAGCCCGCTGTGAAAAACAGCGCCTGGCCGCGCACCGCGGTCGATACCTTCATCCTCGCCAAGCTTGAGGAGAAAGGCATGCTCCCCCTGCCGGACGCGAGCAAAGAGACCCTCCTCCGCCGCGCGACCTACGATCTCACCGGACTCCCGCCGACACCTCGGGAAGTTCAGGATTTCACCAGCGACCCCTCCCCGCAGGCCTTTGCCAAAGTGGTCGAACGCCTGCTCGCCTCCCCCGCCTACGGCGAACGCTGGGGCCGCTTCTGGCTGGATACCGCCCGCTACGCCGACACCATCGGCGGCGACCGCAACAACCGGCGCATCGACTACCGCTTTCCCTACGCCTGGACCTACCGTGACTACGTCATCCAGGCATTCAACGAAGACAAGCCCTACGACCAGTTCATCGTCGAGCAGCTCGCCGCGGACAAGATCCCCGGCATCACGCCCGAAGATCCGCGAATGGCCGCGCTCGGCTTCCTGACCGTCGGCGAGCGGTTCAACAACAACAACGACGTGATCAACGACCGCATCGACGCCGTGACGAAGGGCTTTCTCGGCCTCACCGTCTCCTGCGCCCGCTGCCACGATCACAAGTTCGATCCGATCCCGACGAAGGATTACTACGCGCTGCACGGCATCTTCGCGAGCACGCTCGAGCCGCAGGACAAGCCGGTCATCGCCATGCCGGCGCTCGATCAGCTCACCGACTACCACTCCAAGCTGGACGCGCTGGAGCAGGAGAATTCCGACGTTTACTACAAAATCCTCGGCGATCAGACGGCGAAGTTTCGCGCCAATCCGGGAGCCTACCTGCTCGCCAGCCGGCGCAAGAAGGACCGTGCGGACGAGGAGGAACTCAAGGCGCGCATCGCCCTCATCTCCGCGAACAAACTCGATACCGAGGTGCTCGACGCCGTGGGCCGGAATGTTCGCTCTGCGGATCCCGTATTCGCGCCGTTCCGTGCGATGATGGTGCTCGAAACGTCGGAGTTTCCCGAGAAAGCGCCGGCAATCATTGCCGACTTCGTCACTGGCAAAGGGCAGAAACGTGCGACTGGCAATCCGATCATCATCGCCGCATTCAAGGACGCGAAGCCGAAGTCCATCGAAGACGTGGCGGAGATCTACAAGAAAATCTACGCGGACCTCGAGCCGCGCGTGAAGGACTTCTTCCTGGCCGCGGCCAAGGCCAAGGCCCTGCCGATCCCCGGCTTTGACCCCGCCGTCACGCAGCTCATCGAGATGCCATTCAAGGTGGAAGCCGGCGGCGCAATGACCACCGCGCAACTGCGCGACGTGACC
>JAYTML010000042.1:0-2942 GCA_043728655.1 Chthoniobacter sp.
CTCGCGCGCGATTTCGGCGCTGATCTCGTCCACGCCCACCTCATCCGCGCCGCGGAAGCCCGCGCCATCAAGGCCCGCGGCCTCCCGCTCGCGATGACCCTCCACAACATGCCTCACGCCTGGCCCGCCGGAATCGCCGGAGCCGACGACGTCGCCGATTTCCTCGTGGCCTGCTCCCGCACCGTCGAAGCCGCATGGCGCGACAGCGTGGGAGGCTGCCAGCCTCCGATTCGCACGGTCTGGAACGGCATCGACGCCAAACCATTCGCGCCCACCGCCGAGTCGCGCAGCGCGGCCGCCGCATGGCGCACTGCGCGCGGCTGGAGCGCGCAGGATTTCCTCATCGCCGCCGTCGCCAATCCGCGCCCGCAAAAGCGGCTGCATCTCCTCCCGGAAATCCTCCGTGAGCTGCAAACCCTGCTGCCAGGCCGCACCGCGCGGCTCATCCTCGTCGGCGCGCACGCGGAAGGCAGCGCGGAGTCACTGCACGCCGTCGCGGAAACCGACTCCGCCATCGCACGCTGCGGCGTCGGCGGTCGCGTACACTGGACCGGCGGCACGGGCGACGTGGCCCTCATTCTCGCCGCGAGCGATGCGCTCGTCTCCGCCAGCGCCTACGAGGGCCTGAGCCTCGCGCACCTCGAAGCTCTCGCCGCTGGCCTGCCCGTCGTCGCCACCGATGTCGGCGGCACCGCGGAAATCGGCAGTCCCATCCTTCATCTCGTCCCGCGCGACTCCACCGCCGCCGAATTCGCCGCGATCCTTGCCGCGGTCGCTCGCACCCCGGCGGCGCGGACGCCGGCTCTGCCGGCCAGCTTTACCCGGCACCGGATGGCCGCCCGGACGCGGCTGCTCTACCCGCGTGTCATCGAGAAAGCGCGCGGCGTGCGGCGCGGCGGCGAGCTTTGGCTGATCGCGAATAACTTCTCGACCGGCGGTGCGCAATCCAGCGCGCGCCGTCTCCTCCTCGGCCTCGCGGAGCGCGGCGTGAAAGTGCGTGCCTTCACCGTGCAGGAGGAGCCGGATCATGCCACCCCGGGCCGCGCGGCGCTGCTGCGGGCGGGGATTCCCGTCATCGCCATCCCGCCGCCGGAGCGGCTCGATGCGGCGGACGCAGCGGCGCGGATCCTGGAGCATGCCGCCGCCGCGCCGCCGCGCGCCGTGCTCTTCTGGAACGTGATCACGAGCTGCAAAATCCTGCTCGCGGACGGCTTCACCGACACGCCGATCTACGACGTCAGCCCTGGCGAAATGTATTTCGCCTCGCTCGCGAAATACTTCGCCCAGCCGCGCCCCGGTCTGCCAGTCCTCACGCCGCGAGACTACGGCGCGCGACTCGCGGGAGTGGTCGTGAAATATGCAGCCGAAGCCGAAGCGGCGGCGGCGCTCGGTGCGCCGGTGCATGTCATTCGGAATGGGATCACACCGCGCGCTCGCGGGGAAGTTGACCGCTCGCGCGAAGAAGCGCACGGAACGCTCTTCATCGGCACCGCCGCGCGACTTTCGCCGGACAAGCGGCTGGAAGAGTTGCTCGACGCCTTCCGGCTCTCGCTGCCTCGGCTGCCGCGATGCGAGCTGCACATTGCTGGCGGCGTCGAGCGCGGCGCGGAAAGCTACGCGCGCGAACTGCGCCGCCGCGCCCGCGGACTGCCGGTGCGCTGGTGCGGCGAGTTGCCCGGCACCGCCGGCTTCCTCGCCGGTCTCGACCTGTTCGCGATGATCTCCGAGCCCGCCGGCTGCCCGAACGCGTCGCTCGAAGCGATGGCCGCGGGCCTGCCGGTCATCGCCACGGATGTCGGCGGCGCCGGAGAGCAAGTGCTCGACGGCATCACCGGACGGCTCACGCCGCGCGGCGATGCCCGCGCCATCGCCGATGCGCTCATCGAGCTCGCGCTCGATCCGGCAAAGCGCGCGCACTTTGGCGCAGCCGGGGCCGCGCATGTGCGGGAGAATTTTTCGGTCGAGGAAATGATCGGGAATTACCGCTCCCTGATCTTCGGAAAGTTTGCCCCTCCTGCTTCTGCCTACAGGTCCGGCGCAGGGAGCAGCGGGCCGATGACGTCCGTCCAGATCTTGTAGCCTTCGGCGTTCATGTGGAGCTTGTCGGCGACGAAAATCTCGGGCTTCGGAAGTCCGTCGTCGCCAAGCATCCGCGAGAACGTGTCGATGAACTTCGTGTGCGGCTTGTCCTTCAGCCATGCCTCGATCGCGGAGTTCACGGCCTTGATTTTCTCAAGCTGCGCCCAGCGCGCGGGATTGCCGGCGACGGAGATGTAGGCGATTTCGGTCTCGGGCAGCTTGGCGCGCACCTTCGCAAAGAAGACTTTGAAATCCTCGATCACCAACTCGGGCGGGCGGCCCGCGTTCAGGTCATTGCCGCCCGCGTAGAGGACCACCATCCGAGGCTCGTATGGCAGCACGATCCGGTCGGCGAAGTAGGTGCTGTCCGCGATCTCCGAGCCGCCGAAGCCGCGGTTTAGAACACGGTGCTTCGGGAAATCCTGCGCGAGAGTTTTCCACAGGCGGATGCTCGAGCTGCCGACGAAAACGATGCCGCCTTTCGCCGGCGGATTCGCCGCGTCCGCCTTCTCAAACGCTGCGATCTCGTTCTCCCACTTCGCGTAGTTGTGGACTTTCTCGGGCGCCTTGTCGTCCGCGCGCGAAAGCGGGGCGATGAAGACAAAGGCGATGGCAAGGAGGCGGATGGGGAGTGTTTTCATGGGAGTGTGAAGCAGAGAGACGGCGAGCTAGCGGTAGTATTGCCACTTCGGATTGTCCACCTCTGGGGTGAAGCCGGCTTCCACAGCGCGCTGCCAGATGATTGCGAGGCGGCGGTGGCCTTCCTCGGAGCGGAACTCGTGCGGGCCGGAATCCAGTTCGCGCGCGCCGGTGTAGGGCGTGCCGTCGAGCGTGCCGCGCACCGGCTTCCCGTCGGACCAAAG
>JAYTML010000043.1:0-4048 GCA_043728655.1 Chthoniobacter sp.
GGTCGAGTTTTTCTCGACGATCATGCGCGACCTCAGCGAGCGGAAGACCGCCGAGGTGGCGCGCATCGAGTGGGCGAACCGCTATGACGCAGCGATCCGGGCGAGCGGGCAGGTGCTCTACGACTGGGATTCGCGGACAAACGAGGTGACCTACGCGGGCGACCTCCATCGGGTGCTCGGCTACAGCGCCGCGGAGATGCGTGGCGGGCTCGATACGCTGCGCCAGCTCCTCCATCCCGCGGACCTCGAAGTCTTCGACCGGGAAGTGCAGCGTGTGGTGGGGATCCGCGACCCCTTTCACCTTGAGTTCCGCCTCCGTCGCAAGGACGGCTCCTACGTCGTCATCGAGGCAAAGGGATACTTCTTCCTCGATCGCGAAGGACAGATCGGGCGGATGGTCGGCTTTTTCGCCGACGTGACGGCTCAGCGCGCGGCGCAAGAGGCGCTGGCTGATGCGCGGGAGGGGCTGGAGGCCCGCGTCCAGGAGCGCACGGCGGAGCTGGCGCGCGCGTATCTGGTAAATCAGGACCGGGCGCTCCAGCAGGAGGCGGTGGCGCATCTCGGCCAGCAGGCGCTGCGCGGCGTGACGCTCGACGCGCTGCTCGACGAGGCGGTCGCGCTTGTGCGCACGATTCTACACGTGGACTGCTGCTCCGTGCTCCAGCTCGCGCCGGGGGGCGAGGAGTTCATCGCCACCGCGCAGGTCGGCTGGCCCGACGTGAAAAAGGGCAACCGGGTGCCGGTGGGCAAACGCTCCCAGTCGGGTTACACGCTGCTCACCCGTGAGCCGGTGATCGTCGATGACATGGCCCGGGAGACACGCTTCACGGTTTCGGAAACGGTCGCGTCGAGCAAGGTCGTGAGCGGCGTGAGCGTGATCATCGAGGCCGGCGAGTCCCCGCTCGGCGTGCTGTGCGCTTTCACCACGCAGCAGCGCAGCTTCGGGCAGGACGACGTGCATTTTCTCCAGTCGATCGCCAACGTGCTCACCGAGGGAATCCAGCGGAGGCTCGCCGAGGAGCGCCTCCGCCAGGCGCATGCGCTGGCGGAAGCCGCCAGCCGGGCGAAGAGCGAATTCCTCTCCCGCATGAGCCACGAGCTGCGCACGCCTCTGAATGCGATCCTCGGTTTCACCCAGCTCCTGGAAGTGGACAACCCGACCCCGACGCAGGAGGAAAGCATCGAGCACATCTCCCGCGCGGGGAAAAACCTGCTCTCACTGATCAATGAAGTGCTCGACATCGCGCGCATCGAAGCCGCCCAGCCCGCTCCGGCCGTCGAACCGGAGGCGGCTGCAGCGCAGCCCCCAGCCCCCGCGCCCGCGCCGCTGGTGCATGGCCAAACGCAGACCCTGCTCTACATCGAGGATCAGGATCTGAACCTGCGCCTCGTCGAGCGCATCCTCCAGCCGCGCACCCATTACCGGCTTCTCACAGCGCGGCTCGCCCGCCCCGGTCTGGAGCTCGCCCGCGAGCAGCTTCCCGACCTCATCCTGCTGGACCTGAATCTGCCCGACATGACCGGAGCCGAGGTGCTCCTCCGGCTGAAGGAAGACCCGGCGACCCGCGCAATCCCGGTCGTCATGGTCAGCGCCGACGCCATGGGCGAGCGCATCCAGGAACTCCTCCTGCAAGGGGCCAGCGGCTACCTCACCAAGCCTTACAAGGTCGCCGAACTCCTGCGCATCATCGAGGAAACGCTCGCCGTCTCCGGCAGCGGCAAAGTTTCACCTTCATAATTGCCGGGCGCTCCGGCACCCTGCGCGGCGTGAGACGCGCGATCTATCCCGGCAGCTTTGACCCTGTGACCAATGGCCACCTCGACGTCATCGGACGCGCGGCCAAGCTTTTCGACGAGGTCATCGTCGCCGTGGCCATCAATGACCAGAAACGCAGCCTTTTTTCCGCCGCAGAGCGCACGACGCTGATTTCGGGCTCGGTCGCTGGGTTTGAAAACGTCCGCGTCTCCAGTTTTGACGGCCTGCTTGTCGAGTTCGCGCGCCAGCAGGGCGCGGCGGCCGTCGTCCGCGGATTGCGCGCGGTCTCGGACTTCGAGTTCGAATTTCAAATGGCGCTGATGAACCGGAAGCTCGAAGCGGAGATCGAGACGATCTTCCTCATGCCGGCGGAGAAATACACCTATCTCAGCTCCCGCATCGTAAAAGAAATCAGCCGGCTCGGTGGCGTGGTCGATGCCTTCGTGCCAGCTTCCGTAGCGGTGGCGCTCCGCGAAAAGCACGCAGCGAACGCCACGTGACGACGCCTTCTCCGTGCCCTTCTTTCTCCCGTGAAAAAATAGAAGAAGCTGGAGAGGGAGAAGCAGGTATCTTCACCGCCCGCTTTTAAAAAACGACCTATGAAAGTCCATCTGAACCAACTCCCCGACGAGGGCATCCACCTCGAGGGCACGGAAAGCAGCCAGATGCTCGACCTCCACGCGGAGGGCGTCCACCCGGTGAGCGACGTGCGCTACGCGCTCGACGTCGGCGTGAGCGAAGGCGGCCTCTTTGCCACCGGCATCGTGGGCGTCGATCTCGATCTCGAATGCGTGGCGTGCCTCGACCACTTCCGCTACCCGCTGGAGGTCGCCGATTTCGCCTGCCAGGTCGAACTGACAGGAGTCGAATTGGTGGACTTGACAGGGATGGTGAGGGAAGACATCTTGCTCGCCCTTCCGCCCCATCCACGCTGCGATTGGGATGGCCGGAGAGTCTGTCAGGGCGCATCGCTTCGGTCCACCACCGAGGCTGCGTCCGAGCCTCTCTCCGACACCCGAGATGCGTGGGGCGCGCTGGACCAGCTAAAAATTAAAAAGACCAACTGATATGGGAGTTCCAAAACGTAAAACATCGAAGATGCGCCTGCGCACCCGCAAAGCCGCAAACCGCTGGCACGCCGCCGCCCTGAACAAATGCGGCCAATGCGGCAGCGCCGTCGTTTCGCACCGCGTCTGCCCCTCGTGCGGCTACTACAAAGGCCGCCAGGTCCTCACGATCGGAGCCGCCTAGCCCGTCTGCCACGGAGATCCGAAATCCGAAATCTGGAATCCGAAACGTCCGCCCTGGCGGTGAACTGTTTCGGGTTTCGGATTTCGGATTTCGTGCTTTCCCCCACAGGCGACGGCCGTCCTTTTTGCGCTTGAACTCTCCTTTCTCCGCGCCCGAAATGCGCCCATGAAGATCGCGCTCGACGCCATGGGCCATGACAGCGGCCCGGCGAAGCTCATCGAGGGCGCAGCACTCGCCCTTCAGGAGTTTTCCGAGATCTCGAAACTCTTTCTGACCGGCGACACGCCGCGCCTCGAAGCCGAACTCCAGCGCATCGGCTGCCACGACCCCCGCATCCAGATCGTCCACACCACGCAAGTCGTGGAGATGCATGACAGCGGGATCGACGCCGTGCGGCGGAAAAAGGACTCCTCCGTCAGCCGCGCCGTCGATCTCGTGAAAAGCGGTGAGGCAGAGGCCGTGGTCAGCGCGGGAAACACCGGCGCGGCCGTCAGCGCGGCGACCATCAAACTGCGAATGCTCCCCGGCATCGAGCGCCCGGCCATCGTCGCCCACATGCCCACGGAGAAAGGGGGGCATTTCATCCTCTGCGACGCCGGCGCGAATCCCGACCCCACGCCGCAGCAGATCGAGGACAATGCCATCATGGCCCTCGCCTACTGCCGCCACGTCGTCGGAATCAAGAACCCGACCGCCGGCCTGCTCTCCAACGGCGGCGAGGAATTCAAGGGCAACGAACTCACCCTGACCGCCCACGCCCTGCTCAAGAAATGCGGCGTCAATTTTCACGGCAACGTCGAGGGCCACGATCTTTTCGCCGGCGCCGTCGATGTCGTGGTGACAGACGGTTTCACCGGCAATGTCGTCCTCAAGACCAGCGAGGCGCTGGCCAAAAGCATCTTCCGCCTGCTCAAAGGCGAACTGATGAAGAACGCCATCCGCAAGACCGGCGCGATGCTGTGCAAGCCCGCCTTTCGCGCCGTGCATAACGTCACAAACGCCGACAACTACGGCGGCATGCCGCTGCTCGGCGTGAACGGC
>JAYTML010000044.1:0-4061 GCA_043728655.1 Chthoniobacter sp.
CGGTCGATCGGCTTCACAAGCGTCTGATGATGCTGTGTCTGCTCCGGGTAGTCGCTGAGGTCGTAGCCGCTGACCAGGATCGTCCGCATCCCGGGGTAGCGGGTCACCATTTCATCGCGGAGCGTGAAACCATCCATCGGCTCCATCACCACGTCGGTGATCAGCAGATCCACGCCGCCGAGCGCCGCGGCATTTTCGATCGCCCGCTCGCCGGTCGTGGCCACGCGTACCTCGTATCCCGGCACGCTTTTCAAAATGGCGAGCACTGCCTGGATTACACCCGTGTCGTCATCGGCCAGAAGGATTCTCATTGATCGTTGGTAAGTGGAAGCGTCGCCGGCGCCGGGTACTGCTGGCCGAGCCGCTCGGGCTCGGCCACCGCCGCCTGGAGCTGCTGCTTGTAATAGACGCGCACGATGTAGCCAAAGTATTCGCGGGTCTCGCGCTTCGCCCGCCCCGGCTCGGGCCGCGGGAGCTGGTACTCCACGGCCAGCTCCTCGGTGTCTCCCTCCGCCCAGTCCGCCGGCGCGGTGAGCCATTTCGAGTTCACGTTCGCGCTCGTCTGCACCACGTTTTTCCCGTCCACCTTGTCGTAAAACATCACGTGAATGACGAGGTCGCGCACCTCGATCTTCGAGCGCGGCCGCGCCTTGACCGGGATGTGCAGGAGAAACTTCTTTGACGACTCGGCGTCGGGCCTTTCCTCGGCCCTCACCGCGCCCAGCCCCAGCAGCAGGCCGGATGCGATACCCTCGATCCGCGCCGCCGTATCCGCCGCCGTCGCGCCCGTCGCACCCGGTGCCGGCATCGCCTCCAGGATCGCGCGCGCCTGCGTTTCCTTCAGCTTCGACTCGGCGAGCGAAAAGTAGATGCCCGCCGTGTCGCCCATTTCGTAAATGCGCTTCCACTGCTCGGAGGAGCGGTCCGGCAGCCGCATCCTCTCATACGTCGAGGCCAGTTCGGCGATGGCGATGGGGCTCCGCGCATCCATCGCGCTGGCTTCGCGGAACTTCGTCAGCGCCGCGCCCGTGTCGCCCCGGTCGCGCAACTGCTTCCCCTGCAGGATCAGCTCGTCGAAACGCGTCAGCGGCACCGCGTCCGCCGCCTTCTGCTGGCCCACCGGCACGGGCACCGGCTTTTGCAGCGCGTCCGGATCGGTCGTGAGCTGCTGCGGCGGCTGGTCCGGCGTCTCGGTAAAAGGATCGGTCTCGAAATCCGGCCGCATGCCGACGGGCGAAGTCAGCCGGGCAAACGTGGGAGTGTCGCTCATGGCCCCAGCATCCAGCACAGGCTGCGCATGGTGCCGTACGATGAATGCCCATCCCACGGCGCCGAACTGCAGGATCACCCCCGCACCCAGTACACTGAGTGCCACGGTGAAGGTCTTGCCGACGGTCTGCCGGGTAATGGGGGAGGCTGCGAGCATCGTTTTCTGTGCGGGAAGGGCGCCAGCGTAGGTACGGCGGAAAGCGGTGTCAAATGCCGGGTCGGCCGCACCTTTCCCGGGAAGAAGATCAGGCGAAAGGGGCGAATGGGAGGGATTCGGTTTTCTCCTCCGGCGATTGCGAATAAGATTCCGCCTTCCGTGGAGATTATGAGAAGCACAAGCGCCCCACCCACTTTGAACATCCGCCTTTTCCTCCTCGCCCTGCTGCCGCTCACCGCATTCGCCGGTGAAGACACGCCCGTCGCCCGCCCGAGCGTCCTCCGCCTGAATGCCGAGAGCGCCATCCAGGCGGCGCTTTCAAAAAACTTCTCCATCGAGGTGCAGCGCTACGAGCCGCGCATCGCCAGCGAACGCGTGACCAGCGCGCTCGGGCGTTTCGATCCCGTCTTCGACATCACGGTGAAGCGCGATGAAACCTCGCAGCGCGGCGCGTTCGACACCGGCGTGCATCTCCCCGCGCGCCGCGTCAGCCGCCTGGACAACTTCAGCGCCGGGCTCTCCGGCGGGACGCCCATCGGCCTCGGCTACGATCTCGGCGTCGGCTCGCGCAATGACCTCGGCATCTTCAACCAGTTTGAAAACGACATCGTCACCACCGCCAGCCTGACCCTGCGCCAGCCGCTGCTCCGCGGAGCCGGCACCGCCGCGAATCTCGCCGAGGTCCGTATCGCGCGGAACAATGTGCTCGTCTCCGAGTGGGCGCTGAAAAACCGGATCATCGACATCATCACGACGACGACCTTCGTCTATAACGAGCTGCACCTCGCGCACGAAAACCTCCGCGTGGCCGAGCGCTCCCGCGGGCTAGCGCGCCAGCTTTTTTCCGACAATGAGGCGCGCGTGAAAATCGGCGTCATGTCGCCGCTCGATGTCACCCAGGCGCGCGCCGAGGTCGCCGCGCGCGAGGAGGGCGTCATCCTCGCGCAGCGCGCCGTGCTGGATAACGAGAACCTCCTGAAGCAGCTCGTGACGAATGACATCGAGCGCCTGCTCGATGTCCGCGTCGAGATCGCGCCGCCGCCTTCGCCCGCCTTCCGCGCCGACGTGCCCGCCGGCATCGAGGAAGCTCTCGTGCTGCGCCCGGACTACCGCCAGACCATCCTCGATATCGAGCGCCGCAATATCACCCTCGCCTTTGTCAAAAACCAGGAACTGCCCCGCTTCGACCTCACCGGCAGCCTCGCGCTCCTCGGCTTTGATAACGACTACGGCACCAGCGTCAGCCGCGTCGGCTCGCGCGACCAGACCGCGTGGTCGCTCGGCGCGATCGTCAGCATCCCGATCCCGAACCGCGACGCCCGCGGCGCGGCCAATGCGGCGAAACTCGAATGCGCCAAGGCGCTCGTCGCCTTGAAAAACCTGGAGCAGAAGGTGGTCGTGGATGTGGACAACGCCAGCGGCCAGGTCATCACCTCCCGCCAGCGCATCGTCTCCACGAGCGAAGCCAGCCGGCTCGCCGAGGAGAGCCTCGACGCCGGCCAGGAGCGGCTCCGCGCCGGCACCGGCACGACCTTTGAGGTGCTGGAGCTGCAGAAACGGCTCATCGAAGCCGAAGCCGCCGAACTCCGCGCCCGCGCCGACTACAACAAGGCCGTCAGCGAATACGAGCGCCAGACCGGCACGGCTCTCCGCAAGCACGGCGTGGTGCTGAAATAGCGGTTGGTGGGATTCAACCCCATCCCGGTGTCATCCTTCGACTGCGCTCAGCCGGATCTATGCAGCTAGGTTTTGGATAAACGCAGAGACGCAGAGACGCGGAGAGCGCAAAGGGATGATTGGAAGCGCTCACCATTTGGTGACTCGGATTCGACGAGCGAAAACTTCCGCGAACTCTGCGCCTTTGCGCCTCTGCGTTTAAAATCCGTCGTCTCCAACTGCATGGAGACGGCTAAGGATGACCCGTGCAGAGCTACAGGCCGAGCAGGAGGCGGGCGGGATTTTCGATGCAGTCCTTCACGCGGATGAGGAAGGTCACGGCTTCCTTTCCATCCACGACGCGGTGGTCGTAGCTGAGCGCGAGATACATCATCGGGCGGATCACGACCTGGCCTTTTTCCGCGATGGGGCGCTCCTGGATCTTGTGCATGCCGAGGATGCCGCTCTGCGGAGGATTGAGGATCGGGGTGGAAAGGAGCGAGCCGTAGATGCCGCCATTGCTGAGCGTGAAGACGCCGCCGCTCAGGTCTTCGATTTTGATTTTGCCCTCGCGCGCCTTCACCGCATACGCGGCGAGGTCGCGCTCGATGTCGGCGAAGGACTTCTGGTCCGCGTCGCGGATGACCGGGACGACGAGGCCGCGCTCGGTGCCGACCGCGACGCCGATGTCGTAGTAGTGGTTCTGCACGAAGTCGTCGCCGTCCATCCGGCCATTGATGGCGGGGCAGGCCTTCAGCGCGCTGACGGCGGCTTTGAGGAAAAAGGACATGAAGCCCAGCTTCACGCCGTGCTCCTTGGTGAAGGCGTCCTGCTGCGCCGCGCGGAGCTGCATGACGGCGGTCATGTCGCATTCGTTGAACGTGGTGAGGATCGCCGCGGTGTGCTGCGCCATGACGAGCTGCTGCGCGATCTTGCGGCGCAGCGGCGACATCTTTTTCCGCGTGCTGCGGCCCTCGGC
>JAYTML010000045.1:0-7089 GCA_043728655.1 Chthoniobacter sp.
GCCATTCCTCTCCACAAAACCCGCATGATCCCATCCCGACTCGATTTCCGCGTGGAGGCCCAGGCCGCGGATTCGCGTGCCCGGGCGGCACGGTTCCGCACGCTGCACAATGAAGTGCTCACGCCGCTTTTCATGCCGGTCGGCACGCAGGCCACGGTGAAGGGCCAGCTCACGCGCTCTCTGGAGGACGCGGGCTCGCAGATCCTCCTCGCGAATACCTACCACCTGCTGATCCGGCCGGGGCCGGATGTCTTCCGCCGCATCGGTGGCATCCACAAATTCATGAGCTGGAAACGCTCGGTGCTCACCGACTCGGGCGGCTTCCAGATTTTCTCGCTGCCGCACTCCCGCGCCATGAGCGAGGAGGGCGCGACGTTTCGCAGCTATCTCGACGGGAAAACGATCATGCTCAGCCCCGAGGTGAGCATCGAGACGCAGAAAGCCATCGGCAGCGACATCATGATGGCGCTCGACCAGTGCATCCCCTCGACGGCCGACGAGTCCGCCGCGCGCGCCGCGCTCGGCATCACGCACCGCTGGGCCGCGCGCAGCCTCGCGGCGCGCGGCGATTCGCCGCAGTCGATTTTCGCCATCGTGCAGGGCGCCCTCTACCCCGAGATGCGGCGGGAAAGCGCGGAGGTGCTCAGTGCGATGCCCTTCGACGGATTCGCCATCGGCGGCCTCGCGGTCGGCGAGGGCAGGAGCGAGCGCGAGGACACCTGCGAACTCACGGCGCAGCTCCTCCCGCACGACCGACCGCGCTACCTCATGGGCGTCGGCACGCCGCTCGATATCCTCGAAGCTGTCCACCGCGGCGTGGACATGTTCGACTGCATCATCCCCACGCAGGTCGCGCAGCGCGGCGCCGCCTTCACCTCGCGCGGCTACCTCCAGATGAAGCGCGGCGTTTACAAATACGCCGACGAGCCGCTCGACCCCACCTGCGACTGCCCCGTCTGTGCGCGCTACTCCCGCGCCTATCTGAATCACCTCGCCAAGACCGGCGAGAACCTCGGCTGGCAGCTCCTCGGCAAGCACAACATCCACTTTTACCACCAGCTCATGCGCGAGATCCGCGAGAGCATCCTCGCCGGCCGCTTCCTCGATCTCTACCGGGAAAAGCGCGCCTTTCTGCACGCGTCGGACATGGACAATCCGATCCACTTCCAAAAGCCGAAGAAGCCGCGCAAGGCCGTCTGGGGGGACTACACGGTCCACATCGCGCCGGAGGGCTTCGCGAGCATCCGGCACGTCTCGTCGGGCGAGATCATGCACTCGCGCACGCCGCCGGAGGAGGAGGCGCGCAGGCTTTACGTCGAGCAGGCGGACCTCGCCGCGCGCGTGCGGCTGGGTGAAAACGAGGACGCCAGCGCCGCGCCGCTCGTGCTCTGGGATGTCGGCCTGGGCGCCGCCGCGAATGCCGTGGCCGCGATCCGCTGCTACGAGGAGCAGGCCGCGCTCGGCCCCGTGCGCCCGCTCCGGATCGTCAGCTTTGAAAACGACCTCGACTCGCTCCGACTCGCGCATCTGCACATCGACAAATTCATCTACCTGCGCCACGCCGGGCCTCCCGCCATTTTGGAAAAGGGCGAGTGGCAGTCCGCGAAACACCCCGGCCTGAGCTGGGTGCTCGTCAGCGGCGATTTCCTCGAAGCCATCGCCACCGCGCCCGCGCCGGACATCATTTTCTACGACATGTTTTCCAGCAAAACCGCCGCCGGGCACTGGTCGCTCGACGCCTTCCACCGCGTCTTCGCCGCCTGCCAGGGGCGCGCCGCCGAGCTTTTCACCTACACCTTTTCCACCGCCGCCCGCGCCGCCCTGCTCGCCGCCGGCTTCTACATCGCCCGGGGCCGCGCAACCGACGACCGCGACGAGACCACCATCGCCCTCACGCCCGCCGCGGTCGGCACGCCGTTCGCCAGCCGCCTCACGCTGCTCGCGCGCGACTGGCTGGAAAAGTGGGAGCGCTCCGGTGCCCGCTACCCCGCCGCACTCCCGCCGAGCGAACAGCCCGCACTCGATCAAGCCATCCGCGCGCACCCACAGTGGGCGAAAGCCGCCGGGCCATAGCGCGCCAGCCTACCGCCCCCGCGTGAGAAACTCCGCGACCTCGCGAAACCACGCGGCACCCGGACGCACGTCCACGCTGTTGTGCCCCGCGCCTTCGAGGACGATCAGCCGCTTCGGCCCGTCGTAGCCTGCATGCAGCTTCCGCCCTTGCGCGGCGCCGACCACCTCGTCCGCCCCGGCGATCACAAACGCGACCCGCCCGCGATACGCGCTCAGCGCCGCCACGTTGTCGAACTTGTCCCTCAGGATCAGCCCCACCGGCAGCCACGGGAATTTCTCCCGCGCCACCTCCAGCAGCCGCGCGAATGGCACGACCATCACCAGCCCCGCGACCCGGTCCGGCATCTCCGCGGCGAGCGCGCACGCCGTCCCGCTGCCGATGCTTTCGCCCAGCAGAAAGACCGGCCGCGAGTCCGCCGCGAGCAGTTCACGCATCGCGCTGCGTCCCGCCTCCACAAACGCCTCCTTCCCGAGCGAGCCCGGCCGCGCGCCATAGCCGGGGTATTCGAGGATCCACACCTCCCAGTCCGCGCCGCCGCCGAGCGCCTCAAATGCCTCGGCGTAATAACTCCGATCCAGCGCGCATCCCGCATTCCCTTGGAAGACGACGAGCCGGTTTGCCGCGCGCGGATTTGGCCGCACCCACCCGATGAGCCGGCCCGCCGCATCGCGCCACGGCAGCATGTTTTTCCGCCGCGCCTCGGCGACGAATGCCTCCTCCGATCCGCGCTGCGGCAAATAGAGGATCCGGTTCTGACACCCCGCGATGAGGAGAAGCAATCCGACATATGCGGCCAGCAATGCCCGTCCGATCCGGAACAGGAATGTTTTCATTGGTGGCAGTGCTGCCGCAGACCGTCGTGGCAAATCGGGCGTCAATCCTATGGGGTTTCCGCGATGAGGCGGTCGTAAACCTGGCGGGCGTGATCATACGCGGCGCGCGCGTCGGCCTTTTCGGCATCGGCGTAACTCCGCTCCTTTTGTGACCAGCATTGATCGACCGCCCGGCGGCACCATTCCGCGCTTTGTTTTGACGCGCGAATCGGTTTTCCGCCGACCAGTGCGAAGACCGGATTCGTATGCGAGGACGGAAGAATCCGCAGCGCGATCCAACCGCTGCGCGCCAGCGGCACGTCGAAAGCGACGTCGTTGAATTTCCCATCGGCGACGATGGTCTTCGTCGCGACGACGAAGCCATTGACGATGACCTCGACCGGCACCTCTCGCGTGGCGCCGAGGCGCGCGCGCTCGATGTGCCAGTAGGGCTTTTCCGAAACCGCAGCGCCACGGATGCGCTCGTCGGCCTTTTCATCGAGGCGCGCGGCGACCCGGGCCGAAACGCGGACGGTCGCGGGCGCATCGAGCGCGATCTCGCTGCCTCCCTCGCCCATGCGCGTGTCGTTCACTTTGAAATCGAGCAGGTGGCTTTTGCCATCGCTCACGTAGTTGCGCCCTGCGCGAATGCCTTCGCACCAATCCTCGTAGGTCCACGGCAAAGGCAGCTTCACATACGAGCGCCCGAGGCCCACGCGCTCGCCGTAGATGCATGGGAAATCGGTCTCGCCGCTGATGCGCGTACGGAAGCCGGCGTTGAGCGTGTGATACCAGATGTTCAGCTCCCAAGGCCACGGCGTGTCCACCGTGGACATGAAATCGACGGCCGGGACGAGTCGTCCATCCGGTCCGGGAACCTCGTGCGTCACATCGACGATGTATTCGTTCGCGCCGATCCCATTGAAGGGCGGCATCTCATCGCTGGGGATCTTTGCTTCGCGCAGATTCAGCCCCCAGCCCGAATGCGCCGGCCCGGCCAGCGCGCCCTGCTTTTTCGCCCACCGGAGCGTGCTCAGCCCCAGCGTCGGCCAATGGTTCTTCGAGTTTCCGCCCGGATACATCTGATCGCGCAAACGCAGCAGGCAGAGGTGTCCGGACCTGTGGGAGCCAAAGCCGCTCACCTCGATGTCGTAGCGCAGAAGATACGGCGCGCGGGAAACGCCGTCGTCCTTCCCCGTGAAGAACTGCTTTTGATAATCGAAGCAAGGCCCCCACGTGAGATTCGCGCCGACCTTCAAATCCTCGCCGAAGCAATGCCGCATCATATCCGCGGCGTGAACGCCCTCGGTCGGATTCGTGTAGTGCGCGCAGCCGGCGGCGTGGATGTGGTGGTCGCCGGACCACCAGCCGAATTGCGCGGGATCGATCCATCGCTCGACCTGGAACGCCAGCTCACGCGTCTCCGCACCGACCTTCACGCGGGTCTGTCGGATGATCGACTCGGGGCCGCGCGCGAAGTCGATGGTGTAGTCGCCGTCGGGCAGTTCCAGCGTTTCGCCGTCGGCGCGGTAGATCTGCGGGTGGAATCCAAAATCGGGCGCGAGGCGTTTCGCGGGCGACGGATAGACGCGGCGCAGGCTGTCGCGAATCTCAAAGCTCGCCGTCGTCGGCGCGCCGTGCTCGTCGCGGACCCGCAGTGCGATCGTCCGCGCCGGCTGCGCGGTAAAAAGCACGCTCGTTTCCCCGCGGAAGCCAAGGTCCTGGGTGCCCTGGCCCACGTCGAAGGCAAAGACCGCCTCGCGCTTTCCCGCATCGCGCGAGTAGAGCGAGACGATGCGGTACTCGAGCCGCAGGCCGCTCAGCGCCGGCAGCAGCGGCGGCGCATCGAAGCTCTGGAGATCGAGCCACACATCATTCGCGGCGATCGGCGTCGAAGGAGCGGAGCGGGGACGCAGTCGTTTGTCGGACGCGTTTTGCGCGGCGCCTCCGCTGTAGGCCGACTGCGCCTGCGGGCTGAAGACATTCAGCGGGGACGTGGTCCCAGACTCATTGATCACCTTGATCAAAAACGGGCGCCATCCTTTCTCCACGAGTTCGGGCTTCGCCGGTCCCGGCACGACCTTTACCCTCATCTCCGGATTGATGGTCACCACAAAGAGACAGTGCGGATCGAGGACCGACTGGATCTTCGCCACCGCGGCATCGCCTCCAGCGAGCAACGCCGTCCTTTCGTCCCCGCTGAAAGGTCGGCCCAGGACATCCGCCGCTTCGATCAAACGTTTCGCCTGAGCGACGAGCGGCTGGGATTCGATGTCCGTGACCAGCGGTAGATCCGCGGCAAAAAGGGAGGCGCCGAGAGCCACGAAAGCGAAGCACGCAAACAGGGAGGTTTTCATTGATGGGGGGGAAGTCGGACATCCTCTCATCGAAGCGCTTTCACGGAAAGGGTGCGCTGCGCGCTGCAAGCGGTCCCCGATTTTCGCCCCGTACGATGCGTTGATGCCCAATCTTTCCGGCCATCGCTGGAAAGCACGGGCTCCTTCCGCTATTCGTTTCCTTGATCGCATGAAAAAACTCCTCGCCCTCGCCGCCACCCTCGCGCTGTTCGCGAGCGCCCGCCTTTTCGCCGAGGACTTCGACTCCGCCGGCGTAAAGCTCCACTACACCGTCCACGGCAGCGGCGAGCCCGTCATCCTCATCCACGGCCTCTTCGCCAGCGGCCCGCTCAATTGGACCGGCCCCGGCATCACCACCGCGCTCGCGGAGCGCGCACAGGTTTTCGTCCTCGACTGCCGCGGCCACGGCCAGTCCGGCAAGCCCGGTGGTGAAAAGGATTACGGCCTGACGATGGTCGAGGACATCACGCGGCTCATGGACCACCTGAGGCTCCCGTCCGCCCATCTCATCGGCTACTCGATGGGCGGCATGATCACGCTGAAGTTCGCCTCGCTGCACCCGGAGCGCGTCCGCTCGGCGACCCTCTGCGGCATCGGCTGGATGGAAAATGGCGAGAAGTTCGAGCGCCTCGCCTCCGTCGGGCCTCGGGATAAAAACGCCGCCATCACCCCATTGATCGCCGGCTTCTCGGAGTTCGCCGTCCCGGCGGAAGCGGTGAAAGCGCTGCGCGTCCCGGTCGAGGTCATCATCGGCGACCAGGACTTCAACCGCCGCCTTGGCGTCGAGCCGCTCCTCCGCCTCCGGCCCGACATTGCCGAACACGTCATCGCCGATGCGAATCACCTCAGTTGCGTCCTCAAGCCGCAGTTCAAGGCAGAGGTCGCAGCCACCCTCCAGCGCCATCTCGGCAAGACCGGCGGCGATACCACGCCGCTCCCCGCCAAGCCTTCGCAGTAGCGCCACGCGGTCGGCGCGATTCCGCACTTCCCAAACGCCGCGCGTGGCCTAGAAAGGCGGCCCATGCTCGAAACGGCTCACTTTCCATCCTGATGCGCGCCCTCCTCCTCGTCCTCGACAGCGTCGGCTGCGGCCACGCACCGGACGCCGCCGCCTATGGCGACGAGGGCGCCGACACGCTCGGCCACATCTTCGCCGCGCAGCCCGCGCTGGAGTTGCCCGCGCTTTTTTCGCTCGGCCTTTGGAAGATCGTCACCGCCGACGTCCTCGACCGGCGCGCGCGCGGGACCATCGCCAGCTACGGACGGATGCGCGAGCGCTCGGCTGGCAAGGACACGACCACGGGCCATTGGGAAATCGCCGGCGTCATCCTCGATCGGCCGTTCGCGACCTATCCCACGTTTCCCGCCGAACTGGTCAGCGCCATCGAGCGCGAGGCCCGCGTCGAGTTCCTCGGCAACTACGCGCAGAGCGGCACCACGATCCTCGCCGAGCTTGGCGCGGAGCACGTCCGCACCGGCAAGCCGATCCTCTACACCTCGGCGGATTCCGTCATCCAGATCGCCGCGCACGAGAGCGTCATTCCACGGAAGCGGCTGTATGAAATCTGCCGCGTCGCCCGCCGGCACGCAGACGCGTGGCGCATCGGCCGGGTCATCGCTCGCCCTTTCATCGGCGAGGAGGGAAAGTTCGAGCGCACGAGCGGGCGGCACGATTTTTCGGTCGTCCCTCCGCACACGATTCTGAATGCCCTCGCCGCGACCGGCCAGCGGGTCGAGGGCGTGGGAAAGATCAGCGACATCTTCGCCGGCAGCGGCATCACCCGCTCCACGCCGACCGCGTCGAACGCCGAAGGCATGGCAGCCATCGACGACCTTTGGGCGGATG
>JAYTML010000046.1:0-8353 GCA_043728655.1 Chthoniobacter sp.
GAGAGCGCAGTGCAGTTCGCCCTGCTCCCACCCGACCCGAATGAGGATCGCGACGCCATCGTGGAAATCCGCGCGGGCACAGGTGGCGACGAGGCGGCGCTTTTTGCCGCGGATCTCTGCCGCATGTACACCCGCTTTGCCGAGACTCACGGCTTCAGGATCGAGCCCCTCGAATCCAGCGCCGGCGCAGTCGGCGGCGTGCGCGAATCCATTTTCAAAGTCACCGGCGACCAGGTTTTCCGCACCCTGCGCTATGAGAGCGGCGTCCACCGGGTCCAGCGCGTGCCCGCCACCGAGACCCAGGGCCGCATCCACACCAGCACCGCCACCGTGGCCGTGCTGCCCGAAGCTGAGGAGGTCGATCTCGAGCTGAAACCCGAGGAAATCCGCATCGAGGTCTGCCGCGCCGGCGGCCCAGGCGGACAGGGTGTGAACACCACGGACTCCGCCGTGCAGGTCATGCACATCCCCACCGGCACCATTGTCCGCTGCCAGGACGGACGCTCGCAGCAGAAAAACAAGGCGCAGGCCCTCACCATCCTCCGCTCCCGCCTCCTGGAGGTGAAGCAGCGCGAGGAACATGAGAAGTACGCCGCCCATCGCAAGAGCCAGATCGGCACCGGCGACCGCTCGGAAAAAATCCGCACGTACAATTTTGCCGAAAACCGCGTCAGCGACCACCGGATCAAGCTCACCCTCTACAGCCTCGACCGCTTCCTCAACGGCGAGATCGGCGAGATGATCGCCGCGCTCCAGACCGCCGACGTGGCCGAGCGCCTCGCCGAGGCAAACCTCGCGGGCTGATCGCGCGGCGGCCTCTGCGCCTGAGTGGGTCGTGAACGGCGAGGTCACCCGCGCCAACGAATTTCTGGCTGCTCCCGCTCGACGGCTCAGACAGCGAGCCGCTCCCAACGAAGCCTGCCACCGCCCGCCAGACCGCCGGGAAACCGCGCAGGCTTCACGCTACGGGCAAGCGAGCTCATCCGCGACGGTCGAGAGACGCTCGCGGACACCGGGCGGCAGCGTGCCGTGCATCACGGCCAGCCGCATACCGGGGCGCGCAAACACACTGATGGCGGCCTGATCGCCGTGCAGCGTGAAACTTTGCAAAGTGCCGACCGGGAGCGCCGCGCCATTGTCGGCCGCACCACTCAGCCGCTCTGCGACAGCGGCGAGTTCAGCGAAAGTGAAGCCTTCCGGCAGCCTGCCAGCCGTCGCCTTTTCACCGCGCCGTCCCAGCGCGCAGGCGCGAACGCCCGGCAGCGCGACGGTCAGGCGGGCGACCGCGGCGATATCCAGGGCCTCGTCCGTCATGAAAAGCGTTTGCAGCGCTTCGAGCGGAAAGGGAGCGGGTTTCACCTCCGCATCCGGAGGCGGATCGCTGGGAAGGACCGGCTGCGCCGGGTGCCCCGGCTCAGGAGCCGGCGATGAGGCGAGGATGGGAGGCGGCTGCACGAGGACCGGACGCACGGCGGGAGGCGGATGAAGGCGGACCACGGGCTGCACAGGTGCAGGCGGCGGAACCTCCTCCGCGACGCCGGATTTTTTCGACGGTGCCATGCCGCGCTCGGAATGCGCGACGACATTTTTCGACGGAACGTCAGGCACCCCGACCAGCACGGGTGGCGGCGGCGCGAAAACATGCCGCGCCGGAAGGACGGGTTCGACGGGCGCGAGAGGAATGCTTTCCGCAGCGGGCTCCGGCTCCTCCTGCGTTTCCCTCGGCGTCTGAGCCGCGACTTCCTCTGCGCCGGGCGGGCCTTCCGCCGGTTCGCCGACGGCTTCGGAGACAGGTTCGCCAGCAGGCGCGGGCGCGAGCGACTGGTCCTCCGCCTGGGAGAGAAACTCCGCGAGCGCCATCCGGGCGTCGGCGGCCTCCGAACTCGCCGCGACCTCCGGGGCGAGATCGGCGGCGCCGGGCAGGTTTTTCAAAATCTCCTCGATCGGGAGCGGCACCTTCACGCCCTCTCGCGGGGCGAAGTGAGCCCGCAATTCCGGCGGCAGCACGGATACAAAGCGCGCCGAGCTCACCTCCACGCGCTCATTGGCAAACTGCCGCTCGATCGGAGCGTAGGGCAGCGTGATGCGCACGTCCGGATCGACGGGCGGAAGCTTTCCCACGACGATCTCCGGCGGACATCCGCGCAGGATCACCGCGAGGCTGAGGTGGATCTCCTCCTCGCCAAACGAAGGCGCCGGCTTCGGCTCGTCTGGCGGCAAATCCTTTGCCCGAGCCGCCTCCGCGCGCGCGGGCGGCATCGTCTGGCGGCCGGAGAGCAGACTGACCTGCTCGACGAGCTTTTGCAGCGGCAGCCGGATTTCAAAGTCATCCGCCGGCTCGATCCGCCGCACGAAAACCTCCGGGCAGAGCGCCGCGATCTTCGAGAGCGGCACCGCGGCGCGACCGCGCGCGATGTCCGCCGAGAGCTCATCCACGGAGAAGCGCAGTTCGCGCTTCGCATCGTGCATCCCCATGTGAAGAAGCTGCGTGGGGATCCGCGACAGCACGTCGCCGAGCACTATGACGATCTCGCGCCGCTCCTCCGGCGCAGGCGGGTTTTTCTCCGCCGCCCTTTCGTGCCGCACCGGCGAATAGACGACTCCGCCGCCGAGTCCAATGCGCTTGGGATGCAGAAACTCGCCTGGATCAGGCGCAGTGCCGGCGATCTTCCCATTCCCCCCCGCAGCCCCGGCGCCCCCCTTTTTTTCCTCTCCCATCTTTTCTTCACTCGGCTTTGGTTTGAAAAGGTGGTCGAGAAATCCCATGGGTCGCTAGTGGTCTTCCGAGGTGGACCTCAGAACTTCCTCCAACGTGGTAATTCCCTCCTTGGCTTTGTCAATGCCGACCATCCGCAGAGTCTTCATACCCTCGCTGATCGCCTGGTTTTTCACCACCGCCGCGGAGGCGCGCTTGATGATCAGCCGGCGGATCTGCTCGGAGACGGGCAGCACCTCGATGATCGCAGCCCGGCCCATGTAGCCGCGGCGCTTGCAGCGATCGCAGCCGGCGCCTTGATAGAAAGTGATGCCCTCGTCCTCGATCCCGAGCCGCTGAAACAGTTCCTTCTCGGGGCGGAATTCCTCGCGGCAGTTCGGGCAGATCTTGCGAACGAGACGCTGGGCGCAGGTGAGTAGCACGGACGAGGAAATGAGGAATGGCTCGATACCCATGTCGTCCAGACGAGAGATCGCGCCGGCGGCGTCATTCGTGTGCAAAGTCGAGAGCACCTGGTGACCCGTGAGCGCCGCTTTCACGGCGATGTCTGCAGTCTCGTTGTCACGAATTTCACCGATCATGACGATGTCCGGATCCTGACGGAGAATGGAGCGCAGCGCGTCGGCGAAGCTCAGGCCGATCTCGGATTTCACCGCGACCTGATTGATGCCCTGGAGCTGGTACTCGATCGGGTCTTCCACGGTGACGATGTTGTACTCCGGATTGTTCAGCTCGCTGAGTACCGAGTAGAGCGTCGTCGTTTTCCCAGATCCGGTCGGGCCGGTGACGAGGATCATGCCGTGCGGCGCGTCGATGGCTTTCTTGAAAACGCCGAGCGTGTACTCGTCCATGCCGAGCGCATCGACGGACGCCGAGAGCGCTCCCTTGTCGAGCAAACGGATGACGATTTTTTCGCCATAGACGGTGGGCAGGATCGAGATACGCAGATCGACCTCCTTGCCCGAGACGCGGATGCGGAAGCGTCCGTCCTGCGGGAGGCGGCGCTCGGCGATGTCCAGGCCGGCGAGGATCTTGATGCGCGAGGCGATCGGCATCTGGAGCGACTTCGGCGGCGAACTGGCCTCGATGAGCGAGCCGTCCACGCGGTAGCGCAGCTTGAACTGCTTTTCGAACGGTTCCAGATGGATGTCCGACGCCTTCTCCTTTAGCGCCTGGACGAGGATGAGATTGACGATCTTTACGACGGGCGCGTCCTCGCTCTCCACCGCAAGACGGTCGAGGTCGATCTCCTCGCGGTTGACTTTGACCTCCTCGACGTTGTCCGCCTGGGTCTGCGCATCCTTGAGCACCTGATCCATCGCCGCACTCGCGCTGCCCACGCCACTGAGCGCCTCGGTCACGCTCCGCTCGGTCGTGATCATCGGGATGATCTCGAGCTTGGTGCGCTGGCGGAGGTCATCCAGTGCGAGCACGTTCAGCGGATCGGCCATCGCCACGAAAAGCTTGTTCCCCAGCCGGCACACGGGCGCGAGCTTGTACTGGCGGGCCATTTCCTTCGGCACCAGATCTGCGATCTCCTCGGGCACGCGCACCTTGGAGAGATTGATCGGCGGCACGTCGAGGCACCGCCCCATGGAGATGACCATGTCCTGCTCGGTGACGTACTGTTTGTCCGTCAGCAGCTTGAGGAGGCGGCCGCCCTGCTTTTTCTGCAGTTCCGTGGCCTCCGCGAGCTGGCTCGGGAGGAGGAGTCCGTCCTCGATCAGGACATCCGCGATGCGTTCGCCGAAGGATTTGATGCTCATTTCTCGGTCTTGTAGGTTTCGCTCAGCACGCGGTAGATGGCGCTCGGCGCTGCGAGGTGCCACTGCACGTTGTAGTCGAGGAGTTGCTGCACGGCTTCCTTGCCGAGCGCGTCAAAGGGGTTCGCCATCGCGATCATGACGGTGCGGCTCATCATGTCGAAGGGCACGATCAACCGGCCAATCGTGAGGCTCTCCGGGAGCATGCGGACGATCGTGCGGTCGATGTCGTAAAAGTCGAGCGGGGCAAAGGCGAACTTCGAGCGGTCGAGGATGCCGCTCAGCAGATAGTCCGTCTCATACGAGCCGCGGCGGCTGATTTCGTCGATGAGCGACATCGCCGGGACGTTCGGGCCGAGATCCTTGTTCTTCTTGTGAACTCGCTCGAGCGCCGAGCTGACGACCTCCTCAGTCACGATCTTGTATTGGATCAGAATCTTTGCGAGCGCCTCATTCCCATCGTCCCCCAGCGCGAGATTTGCCGCGATGACCCGGCCATTTCCTGCGTTCACCGGGCTGCCGTCGGCTCGCAGCGTCGCCGCGGTAG
Source organism: Chthoniobacter sp. (assembly GCA_043728655.1). Lineage (GTDB taxonomy): Bacteria > Verrucomicrobiota > Verrucomicrobiia > Chthoniobacterales > Chthoniobacteraceae > Chthoniobacter. Next base: position 5,027 of record JAYTML010000046.1, read on the forward strand.
TCATCAGCGTCCCGGTGTCAGTCGCCACCGTCCGGAAATCCATATCGATGCCACTGGGCGGCGCAATCGTGCCGGGCTTCGATCCAGCGCCATTCTTAAGCTGCCCGCTCTTCTGGAGCTTTTCCTCAACCTCGCTCAGCGCGGCGATGATCTCCGGACTATCCGGCGTCCGCTGCAGGATGCCCTCATACTCCAGCATAGCCGCGGACAACTGGCCCAACTCCACATAGGTGTCCGCCAGCCTGCGGGCGATGGTCAGAAACTCCTCCTGCTTGCCGATACGCTGGTAGGCGTCCTTCAGGATCTCCATCGACTGGCAATCCTGGGGATTCGCCTGCGTAATGACCTCGAACATCTCGATGGTCTGCAGGATCTGCTCCTGCTCCTCGGAGGAAACAGTCGGTGGGCTGGCGCTCATTTGCATAGGCAGGCAGCAGTTTAGCTAAAAGCGTGCCTCGGCGTGGCGTTGTCTGAAAATTGAGAGCACAAACCGCTTCCACTTCGACTACATCGCTCTCGGCGATTGGCATGGGATGAAGCAAGTGGGGCCAAAGGCATGGTATTCCGGGACGCCCGAGATGGATCGCTTCGCTCGCGGTGAAAGCAACGATCCTGGACACGTGCTACTCGTCACCGCCGAGAGGAACAGCGCGCCCAAAGTGACGTCGGCGCGCACAGCTCGGCTCGGTTGGCATCAAGTAGCATTCGACTTTGCTGATGATGCCGGTTTGACGCGCCTCGAGGAAGAGATCGACAGGTTGATCGGACCACATGCCCAGCAGGACTTGCTGCTGCTAGAATTGGGCGGTTCGCTCGGAATAGAAGCGACAACTCGGCTGGAACAAAAGTTGGAGTCGTGGCAGGCACGTTTGCTCCGGCTGAAGCTAGGCAATCGAACCATAATCGCACCTTCACCTGAAGAAATCGAGGCCCTCACGCAGCGGACTTCCGATCCGCTGGTCGCTCGCGTAGCTACGAAGCTCGTAGTCGACGCCTCGGGGGACAATGACCAAGCCGCGTGCGCGCGAATCGCGCTACGTGAACTCTACGCAGCTTGCCGGGAGAACTGACCCATGCGGCTCATTTCAATTACTCTCCGCAACTACCGCATCCATCGCGAGGTAACGATGGAATTTGATCCCGCACGAACTCTGATCGGTGGCCCGAACGAATGCGGCAAGAGCACCTTGGTTGAGGCGGCGCACCGCGCCCTGTTCCTACGGGCGAAGACAGGTGGCGAAGTGCAAAAAGGCATGATTTCCCGAATTCACGGCGGGCAGCCCGAGGTTGAGGTTCATTTTGAAGCACGCGGGCATACCTATCGTCTCCTCAAGCGCTTCAGCGGAGCAAACGGCACAGCAACGCTCACCGAGCTGAATGGCTCAACGTGGAATGGCGATGAAGCGGAAGCGCGCTTGGCAGAGCTGTTCGGTGTTGAAGCAACGGGCGGTGGACGAGGCGCTGGCGAGCGAGCGCGGGAGCAGTGGGCACATCTATGGTTTTGGCAGGGTAGCGCTGGCGAAGATCCTACCGAACACGCCAACACCCAATGCGCGTCGCTGCTCGCACGTCTGCAAAACGAAGGCGGGGCTGCGGCGATGCAGTCCGAGTGTGACGCCCGCGTTGCGCAGAAATTCGCGGAGCGACACGAAGCCCTCTTCAATCGGAATGGCGAACCAAAAGCCGGATCGGAGTTGGCACGGGCAATCGCGGACGAAAACGCAGCGACTTCAACACTCACAACAGCGCAGCAGACCCTCGCGCGGCTTGAGCAAGCAGTGACCGATTTTCGTGACGCCGAGCAAATGATTCAGTCGTCCGTGACGGCGCTTGCTCAACTCCGGCAAGACCAGGAGGCGGTCGAGATCCAACTTGCCCGCGTGTCCGTCTTGCGCGGCGAGGAACAGGCGCAGGCCCCCGCTGCAGCGCGACCAGCAAATCAGGCTGCTCACTCGCCATTGCTCGCATTTGTTCCGAATCGAGCATCCGCAGGTTCCGCTCCCATTCGCCGAGCCAACGCGTCACGTAGCAGTAAAGAATGGGGAGGTTCTGCATCGCCTCTTCAGATTCCTCTATGGCGCGAAGTGCGGCGCCTGGTGCGGCAAGAGCAACAGCCAAGCGTTCGTCTTCGGCCGCGTCTAGCTCGAAGCTTGAGACGGCGACTGCCTCGAAAAACTGCGGGAACCACAGCTTGATACCGGTGGCTGCTTTGCCCAGCTCAGCGCAAAAGTCGTCGAGCTCGAATCGGATGCCGGCGATGTCGCCAGAAAGGGTATTGCGATTGGCCGAAACCCACAGGTCGCGCGCTTGCGCAGCGGCTTCTTGATGAGCCACCGCCAGTGTGTTGAACGCGCGGTTTCGGCCAAGCCAGCGCAGCGCCCTGGCGTAGCCGCGATAGACTCGCCCGAGCCGTCCGTTGAAACTGAGGACGGCAGAAACTCCGTTAAAAGGGGCGATTCCCGCCGAACACACTGCGCCGTGAACCTCGAAGCGGTAGCCGACTACGCCGTTTTCCGGGTCGTGGGCGTCGTCAACGCGAAGGTCGTCCCCGAATTTCTCAACCAGCACGCCGAGAAGGTGCTCGTGCAATCCACGCGTGAGAGCCAGTGCTGCACCCGCTTCGTCCGCCTGAGAGGCTTGGCGGCCGCGGTTCATTCCATCCCCTCATTTCTCTGGGAGTCATCTGCCACCGGCTGCACAAAGAAGCGCTGTCTCAGTTCTTCGCCGATCTTGCTATACGCAACCCCGAGAGCAGCGAGCCCATCCGTCACGCGGGAGCAGTCGATTTCGCCTGCGAACTCGTGAACCCACCGAAGGCCGACTGCACCATTCTCTTTGACCTCAACCGTGACGCCACCGTTTTGCTCATTGGCCCGAGCGATGAAATTGAAAAAGTCCGCGTCTGGATCGGGGCAGACTCCGAGGTGAATCAGCATCGCCACTTGGATTCCGTTTTGCGGCGTGTTGTTTATCAACACCGGGATGGCCCCGAAGCTTGCTTCGATCAGCAGGCGGCTGTCTTGCACCCGAACCGCCAATTCGAGGTAACGCAGAGCGGCCTCGATCTTGAGACGCGCTACGATGAGGTTCGGCGGATTGGCTACGGTTGCAGAGGTCATGGAGTAGGCGCGGATGATACTGGCGTGCTCCCCGAAAGTTGATCCAAGCGCTATGAGAGTTTGCGGCGCGTGAGCGCCGCCGAACTCTCAACATGAAACGCAAACGACAATCATCAAGAAGCTGCGCGAGGCTGCGACGCTACTGGCCGGAGGCCAGAGCGTGGAGGCCGTGTGCAAGAAGCTGGAAGTCAGCCCGCCGACCTACCAC
>JAYTML010000047.1:0-5554 GCA_043728655.1 Chthoniobacter sp.
ATCCGCTGGCGGATCACACGGGCATCGTAAAGCCAGTAGGGCGTGCCGACTTTGACGGCGAGCGAGCGGAGCAGAGCGGGCGAATGGTGCATGGAAAAGGGGCGGACTCTGCCGCAGCCCAGCGCCGCGATCAAGCTCCTGCGCACTGGACGGCACTCCCGCATCCGGGCATAAGCTGCCCGCCATGGAAAGCGAACAAGCGCCGTCACCCCAGCCAGCGGAAGCGACGCAGTTCGCCGTCCTGCTTTTCACGGACATCTGCGACTCCACGGCGCTGAAGGTGAAACACGGCGCGCCCGCCTACAGAGCGGCAGCGGAACGGCACAACCAGCTCTTTGAGCGGCTCGCGGCGGAGGAAAAGCTGACGGTGATCAACTACACCGGCGATGGCTATTTCGCGCGGACGCCGAGCGTGGTGGCCGCGGTGCGCTTTGCGCTGCGCTTCCAGCACGGGATGCGGGCCATGGCCTGGCCGGATTTCGCGCTGACGACGCGCGTGGGCATCCACGCCGGCGAGGCGGCGGAAATCACCGTGCGCGGCCACACGGAAGTGCTGGCACCGGCGGCAGATCTCGCGGCGCGCGTCATGGGGCTCGCGGTGGGCGGGCAGATTCTGCTCACGCGCGGATCGTTCGACGAGGCGCGTCATTTCGTCCGCTCCCATCCGGCCGAGGGCACCGGCGAGCCGCTGGCGCTGACGTGGCTGGCGCACGGGCCATACCTTTTCAAAGGCTGCGAGGATCCGGTGGAAATTTTTGAGGTGGGCGCGGCGGATTTTGCGCCGCTGGCGGTGCCGCCTGATGGCGAAAAGGCCAAGCGCGCCGTGCGGCCCGGCGAGGAGGAAGCGCTCGGCTGGCGGCCCGCGTGCGGGCTGGAGGTGCCGGGCCGGGCGGGCTGGGTGCTCGCGCAAAAACTGGGCGAGGGCGGCTTCGGCGAGGTGTGGCTCGCCGAACAGCCGAAGTTGAAGCAGCGCCGGGTGTTCAAGTTTTGCTTCGACGAGGAGCGGCTGCGCAGTTTCAAGCGCGAGCTCACCTTTTTCCGCCTGCTCCGCGATGCGCTGGGCGAGCGCGAAGACATCGCGCGGCTCTACGACGTGAAGCTCGACGCGCCGCCGTTCTTTTTGGAAAGCGAGTTTGCCCCGCACGGAAATCTTGTCGCGTGGTGCGAAGACCGGGGCGGCGTCGCGGAAGTTCCGCTCCGCCGGCGGCTGGAGATCATCGCACGGGTCGCGGACGCGGTGGCCGCCGCGCACTCGATCGGCATCCTGCACAAGGATCTCAAGCCGCAGAACGTCCTCATGCAGTCCCGCCCGGGCGGCGGCGAGGAGCCCCAGCTTACGGACTTCGGCATCGGCGCGCTCGCCGACAAGACCGCGCTCGCCGCGCACGAAATCACCGCCGCCGGCTTCACCGTGATGACCGTGCCCGGCAGCAAATCCAGCGGCATGACGCGCCTTTACGCGCCGCCCGAGCAACTCGTGGGAAAACCCTACACCGTGCAGGGCGACGTGTATGCGCTCGGCGTCATGCTCTACCAGTTCGTCATCGCCGACTTCGCCCGCGCCCTCGCCCCGGGGTGGGAGCGCGACGTGGAGGACGCGCTGCTGCGCGAAGACATCGCCGCCTGCGTGGACGGCGAGCCCGCCCGCCGGCTGCCGAGCGCCGCGGAACTGGCCCGGCGCCTGCGCTCCCTCGACGAGCGCCGTGCGGAACTCGGGCGCGAACGGGAGCAAGCCCGGCTCGCCGAGGAACTCGTGGCCTCGGAAGCTCGCGCCAAAGCCGACCGTGAGCGCTGGCAGCACACCCGGCGCATCGCGGCGATGGTCGGCGTCCTCGCACTCGTGGCCATCGGCGCGGGCGTGGTGGCCGTGCGGCAGGCGCACACCGCGCGCGTGGCGGAGCAGGCGGCCAAAGAACAAGCCGCCCGCGCCAGCGCCGCCGAAGCCCTGGCCCGCGCGCGCCTCGGGCACGCGGCGCAAGCGCGCGATGCCGCGGAGAATCTGGTTTCGCAGGCCATCTTCGGACTGCTCGAGAAGCTCGTGCCGCTGGGCAAAATCGGCGTGCTTGAGGATATGACGGCGGCCGCTGAGGAATACTACGCGAAGCTGCCGGCGGACTTGGTTTCTGATGAGACGCGCCACCACGAGGTCCGGCTGGCCTTGAACCGGGCGATGATTTTCGGCGCTCGCAGCGATGATGACGCCATGGAAGCTTCATTGACAAAATCGCTGGCTCTGGCGCGTGAGCTGGAGGCGAAGCATCCGGAGGACTCGCGCCTGCGCCAAGCACAGTATCTGGCGCTGATGGGCTTTGCGCTGCTGCGCAACGAGCAGAGCCGGCATGAGGATCTGGCCGGCAATGCGCGCGAGTTGAAGGGGCTCGCGGAAAGCTGGTTGGCGAAAGACCCCACCTCTATCCCTGCGCTGCGGGCCAAGCTCGTCGCCTACTGCATGAGCTTTCTCGCGATGGAAGCCAAAGGAGACAGTCCGCTCGCGGCGTTGCCCGTCTTCCTAGAGGCGCGGGCTGTGTCGCAGCAACTCAAGCTCCTTGGCGGGGAAACGATGGAGACCCGCGTTTTCGATGCGTCAACCAAGCTGGCGAAGGCGAGGCTCGCCTCCAAAACGGCGAACGCTGACACCGCCCTCAAGCTTTTTGGCGAGGCCAATGACGCGTTTCGCATAGCATTGGAGACGGGGGGCGAACACGCATTGGTGAGGCAATTTATGCTCACTGCGCGCGCTATGAGCATCGGGCATCTGAGGAAGCTGGCGCAGGATACGAATGACGAAACGCTGGCCCGCGAAGCACATCGTCAGCAACGGGAACTCGTCGCCGAGCGGGCGAAACTCGCCGAATCCGAGCCGGCCCGGTTGGAGTGGTGGAGAAATCTCGCGTGGGCCTATACCGACGGAACTGGCGCGGTGGCGCGTTTCGAGGGCAGTGATGCCTGGCTGGTTTGGGCGGAGAAAGGGGTGGCCGCCGCCGACCGCGCAGCGTCACCCCGCGGTCAGCGCGAGAATGTCCGCCAGGTGCGGATCAGCGCGCGGATGGGTCTGATGCAAGCTTTGGCGGCGAGTCGTCCGCCGGGCTGGGAGGAGCGCGCGCTCCGACTTCCGAAGGAGGCCATCGAAATCATGCTGGCACCTTCCACGTCCGGCAAAGTAGAGCCGGACATCAACCTGACGTGGGAGCCGCTCAATCGCTGGCGCGAAGCGGCCATCGGCCTCGCCGGGCAACCTGCGCGGCATGAGGAAATGGTGACACAGCTCCGGGAAATGGCGGCCGCCGCGCAGCGGGTGATCGATGCCGTTCCTTCCTCTTCCAAGCCTCGTCGCGATGCGATCGACCAAGTCGGCAAAGCCGCGGATTTCCTGCGCGACCGAAGTCGGCCCGAGGCCGCGGAACTGGGCAAAATGCGCGACCGCTGGCAGTTGGAGCTGGAGGAGAAGTTCGCCGACGATCCCAGCTCGATTTTCGAACGGGCCCGGCGAGCTCAGAGCCGTGGCTGGAACTTGCTGAACGCGATGCGCAAGGCCCCGGACGCGGAGAAGGAGGCGCGCTTCGCCGAGCTGGAAACGCATGTAAAGCAGGCGCTCGCAGTTCTCGAAAAAAACCAAGCGCGCATGTCCGAACACGACTTCGCTTATCATCGTGGCGCGTATCTGGCCGCGCTTGGGTCCGCCTTGCTCGACTGGGGAAAATTCGCCGCCGCCGAGCCCCTCCTCCGCGAAGCGATGGCAGCGCGCAAAGAGGCCGAAGCGAAAGCGAAAAATCCACCCGACGCCGTCTCCCGCCGCTGGGACGCCGCCGACTCCCAAGGCCGACTCGGCGTGGCCGTTTTCAAACAGGGCCGCGAGGACGAAGGTCGCAAGCTGCGTCGTGAGGCTGCGGAGACGTTTGAAAGTATCGCCCGCCAGCAACCGACCTGGGGGCGCTGGCGCGATGCGGGCCTGGCCTGGCGGAGGTACGGGGAAATGATCGATCAGCCCGGCCAGGAAGAGGTGCGGATGGAGCCACGGCAAAAAGCCGTGGAACTCGCGCGCGAGTCCGTGCGGATGGCCACCGCCAGCGGCGCGACGCCCGGCGAATTGGCGAGTTGCCGCGCGGAAGCCGGCTGGGCGATGCGGGAGCTGGGGTATGCCCAACGTGGCGCGAAGCACCCAACGGAAGCGGAAGCCGCGTTGCGCGAGGCCGTCGCGGTCGTGGAGGAAAACGTCGCCTCCGCCAAACCTGGAACCGAACCCGGATGGACGCGGCAGCTCGCCCTCACGCGCTGGGATCTCGCGTTGCTTTTCATCGAGAGCGCCCGGCCGGAGGAAGCGCGGCAGCAAATCGGGAAAACGGAGGTGGAGCTTCGCGCCTTCGAGAAAAGCTCCGGGCGCACCGAAACGGAGTTTGCCGAGGCCTGGCAGCACCTCGAAGAACTGCGCCGCCGCCTGCCAAACTAGCGGAAGGCCGGCGGCAAATGCGGAAGGGAGGGTAGTCCGTTTTTCTGCATTGCCCGCGGCGCGAAAAATAGCGCAGTCTCCGCGATGCCTCGTTTCCCCCACGCAGCCACCGCGCTCGCGATCCTTTGCGCCACAGCGTTTGCCGCCGATGACTACCCGCTCGGCGCGGACTCGCAGCCGCAGGAGGTGCCGCATGGCGAGGTGAAAAAGGCGGTCTTTGACGCGAGCAAAATCTTTCCGGGCACGACCCGCGAATACCAAGTCTATGTGCCGAAGCAGTACGACGCCGCGAAGCCCGCGTGCCTCATGGTCTTCTTCGACGGCAGCGGCTACGCGAAGGCCGACGGCGGCACGCGGGTGCCGGTGGTTTTCGACAATCTCATCGCCAAGAAGGAAATGCCGGTGACGGTCGCGGTGTTCATCAATCCGGGGACGATCAAGGCCACGCAGCCGGGCGCGAAGGATGTGAGCAACCGGAGCTTCGAGTACGATTCGCTGGGCGATGCAAACGCGCGTTTTGTCATCGAGGAACTGCTGCCGGTGGCCACGCAGGGGCTGAACATCACGAAGGATCCGGCGGGCCATGCGGTCGCGGGGTTGAGCAGCGGAGGCATCGCCGCGTTCACGGTGGCGTGGGAGCGGCCCGATGATTTCCGCAAGGTGGCGAGCTGGATCGGGAGCTTCACGAACATCCGCGGCGGCTACGTTTACCCTGCGCTCATCCGCCAGTCGAAAAAGCAGCCCAAGCCGTTGCGGGTCTTTTTGCAGGACGGGGCCAACGATCTCGACAACCTGCACGGCAACTGGCCGCTCTCGAATCAGGACATGGCCGCGGCGCTGAAGTTCGCGGGCTACGACTACAAGTTTGAGTTCGGCGACGGCGGGCACTCGGGCAAGCACGGCGCGTCGCTCTTCCCAGACACGCTGCGCTGGCTCTGGCGCGACTGGCCGCGCGAGTGACGGCGCTGTCCCCCTTTCCACAATCCCCCTCCCCCCAATGAACCACGCCCCCTCCCGCCGTCCGCCACGTCCGCTCGCTCACAAGCTCCAGGCGATCCTTTTTGCGCTGCTGGTGGCGGTGATGATTTTCCTGCTGCAAGGTCGCAG
>JAYTML010000048.1:0-6205 GCA_043728655.1 Chthoniobacter sp.
ACGCAGCCGGACGGGACGCCCCGCAAACTGCTGGATGTGACGCGGCTGAAGAATCTGGGCTGGACGCCGCGCATCGCGCTTCGCGAGGGGATTGAGAAAACCTATGAATGGTATTGCCGTAAACCTGCGGTGTAGCGACGTTCATAGGCATGGACCGAGGTGTAGAGGAGCTTCCCGCAAACCCCGTCGTGCAAACCCCCGCAGACGACTATGGATGGCTGCGTTCCCTCGCCCACAGTTCGCCGGTGGCGATTTTTCGGACGGATGCCGAAGGTGCATGCACATTTGTGAACGCGCGCTGGTGCGAGCTGGCGGGTCTTCCGCCTGGCGCCGCGCTTGGCTCCGGTTGGGAGTCGGCGATCCACCCGGAGGATCGGGCACGGGTGCGGGACGAGTGGGGTCGGACGGCGGCTGAGGGAGTGCCGTTTCGCTCGGAATACCGGTTTTTGCAGCCCTCCGGGAAGATCGTCTGGCTGCTCGGCGAGGTGGTGGAGGAGCGGGATGCGTCCGGTCGGCTCATGGGGTATGTCGGGACGGCGACAGACATCAGCGAGCTGCGGCGGATGCGGGAGGAATTGCAGCGCTCGCACGCGGAACTCGAGGACCGCGTCCGCGAAAGGACGGCGGAGCTCGAGCGCATGGCGATGATCGTGGCGGGGTCGGACGACGCGATTATGAGTTGCGACCTTCAGGGGACGATCGTCAGTTGGAATCAGGCGGCGGAGTCGATCTTTGCCTACGCGGCGGAGGAGATCATCGGAAAGACGACCGCGCTGATCACTCCGGCAGACTGCCTGGACGAGGCGCGGGCAATCCGGGAACGGGTGAAGGCGGGCGAGACGGTGAACCGGGTGGAGACCGTGCGCGTGGCGCAGAGCGGGGAGCTGATCGAAGTGTCCCTGACGGCTTTTCCGCTGCGCGATTCGCAGGGAAAGATCATCGGCACCTCGGGAATCATGCGGGACATCAGCGAGCGGAAGAAAGCCGAGCGGCGGCTGCACCGGCTCTCATGGCGGCTGCTGCGGACACAGGATGAGGAGCGCCGGCGGGTCGCGCGGGAGCTGCATGACTCGACGGCGCAGGGGCTCGCCGCGCTGGCGATGAATCTTTCCCTCCTCTCGCATCCCGGCGTGGCACTGGACGGGGAGCGCCGGGCGGTGCTGCTGGCGGACAGCGTGGAACTGGCGGCCGGCGCGGTGCGCGACCTGCGCTCTCAGGCCTACCTGCTGCACCCGCCGCTGCTCGACGAGCGCGGGCTGAACGCTGCGCTGCGCTGGTTCGTACAGGGCTTTGCCGAGCGCAGCGGGATCGCCGTCACGATCGAGATCGATGCGGATTTTCCCCGGCTCCACGAGCAGCTGGAGATGAGCATTTTCCGCGTGATCCAGGAGAGCCTCTCGAATGTGCTCCGCCACGCGAGGAGCGCGACTGCCTCGATCCGCGTGGCGTTGCTCGAGGGCTGGGTGACGCTGGAAATCCGCGACGCGGGCTGCGGTCTCGCGTCCGACGTGGGCGAGGGGACGGGCCTCGGTATCGCGGGGATGCGCGAGCGGCTTTTGCAACTCGGTGGCACGCTGTCCATCGCGCCGAACGATCCGGGCACAGTGGTGATCGCGCGTCTGCCGGAGGTCTTATGAGCAAAGGGAAAATTCGCATTCTGCTCGCCGATGACCATGAGGTCGTACGGCGTGGGTTGCGTGCGCTGCTGGAGGTGCAGCCGGGATGGGAGGTCTGTGGCGAGGCGGCGGACGGACGCTCGGCGGTGGAGCTCGCGCACGCGCTGACGCCGGACATCGTGGTCATGGATATCAGCATGCCGGAGCTGAACGGCTTTGAGGCGACGCGGCAGATTCTGGAAAGGACGCGCGGGACCGAGGTGCTGGTGCTTTCCATGCATGCTTCGGAGCAGCTCGTGAAAGAGGTGATCGGGGCCGGTGCGCGGGGCTACGTCCTGAAGTCCGAAGGCGGGCGCGATCTCGTGAAGGCAGTCGAAGCGCTCCTGCGGCGGGAGACGTTCTTCAGCCCGTGCGTGGCGTCGAGCGTGCAGTCCGCCGCGCTCCCAGTCTCGGGGGCAAAGCGCGGCAGCCTGCGGCCGGCGGGCGATCTCACCCGGCGGGAGCGCGAGGTTTTGCAACTGATCGCCGAGGGCCGCTCGAACAAAGCCGTGGCCAAGGCACTCGGGATCAGCGTGAAGACGGCTGAGACGCATCGCGCGAGGCTGATGCGCAAGCTGCAGCTCAAATCCCTCGCCGATCTGGTGCGCTACGCGATCCGCAACGGATTCGTCGAGGTGTGAAAAATACCGGCATTTCCCCGCTGGAAGTGAGACCGCCGGCATGCAAGGTTGCGCTTAAGAGGAATGAAAAAGGACAAGCAGGACAAGATGCGCGCTTACTGCCGGCGGTGCCGGCACGACCAGGTCTTTCTGCGCGCTCAGATGCACCATGGGGTGCATCTGCTCTTCTCGATCCTGACGCTCGGGCTGTGGTCGGTGAGCTGGCTCTCGATTTACCTCGGGCATCGCTTCCGCCCGTGGCGCTGCGAGCACTGTGGCTGGCACAAGCCGGAGTCGCGCCACAGCGAGGCGAAGGTCGCGGTGAGCGACAAACACGTGGTGGGGACGGCTGGCGGGCGCGGGATCTAAAGCGTCGCACGCGCGGCGGCGGCGGCTACCTCCGGCTGGGGCGCGCGGAGTGGTTGAAGTGCTTTTCGAGAACCAGTTCGGTGCCTTCCTTCTTGAGGTTGTAATCCACCTGGTCAAAGGCCCGCCGGATCAGGTGAATGCCGAGCCCGCCGGGCTGCACAAGGTCGAGCGGGCGCCCCTGCATTTTTCCCGGATCGCCCTGCGTCCCGTAGTCGCGAAGCCGGAAGCGGACACCCGCCGCCAGGCGCTCGCAGACGAGGCAGATGAGCTGGTTCGGCTCATGATGGTAGGCGTAGCGGATGACATTGGTGCAGGCTTCATCCAGCCCGAGCACGACGAGATCCTTCTCCGTCTCGGACAAACCGAGCGGTTTTAAAAACTGGCGCACGAACTCCCGGACGAGCGTCAGATTCGCTGGATGGCTTGCAAACTCGATTTCGCTTTTCATCGAAAACCAAAGACTAGGATTGTGAGGTCATCGTGGGGCTCGGCCTGCTGCCGGTGCTCCATTTCGCCGCGGTTGAGCGCCTCGATCACGTCGCTGGCGCTGCCAAACTTGCCGTCGAGCAGCTGGGTGACGCCGGATTTGTCGAGCGGCTCGTCGCTGGCGTTGAAGGACTCCACCAGCCCGTCCGTGTAAAGCACGAGCCATTCGCGCGGCGCGAGCGTGAGCGTGTGGGCCCGCGCCGGCAGCTCAGGCAGCAGCCCGAGGGGTGGCGATCCCGCGATCTTTACCTCGGCGGAAATGCCGTCCGCCCCGACGAGAAACGGATGGCAGTGCCCGGCGCTGCACAGCTCGGTGCGCCCGGTGGAGACGGTCAGCCGGCCGAGCAGCGCGGTGATGAACATGCCGCGGATCGTGTGCCCGGTGAGCGTCGCATTCCATCGCGCCATCGCCGTCACCGGCGAGATGCCGGGCTGGAGAATGAGCCGCAGGATGCTCAGCGCCTGCGCCATCAGCAGCGCCGCGGGGGTGCCTTTGCCCGAGACATCGCCGACGACGAAATAGATTTCATCCGGGCTGAGTTGCAGCACGTCGTAGAAATCGCCGCCGACATTCAGCGCGGGCCGGTAAGCCGCGGCGAACTGGACGCGCGCAAGCTGCGGGAGCGACTGCGGGAGAAAGCTCGCCTGGATCTCGCGCGCGAAGGCGAACTCCTGCGCCGCGCGCTGCTGCTCCCGCTGGCGCTCGATCGTGCGCAGCTTGTCTATGGCCGTGGCCGCGAGGTTTGCGTAGGCCTTGAATGCATCGAGATCGTCTTCATCGAAGGCCTGGCGCCCGGTCGGATTCAGCACCTGGAGCACGCCGATGACGCCCTCTTTTCGGGCCAGCGGCACGCACAGGATCGAGCGGGTGCGAAACCCGGTTCGCTTGTCCACATCGGGGAAAAAGCGCGCGTCGGCGTAGGCGTCCGGCACGAGCAGCGGCTCGCTGTTTTCCAGCACCCATCCGGCGATGCCGCGTCCGCGTGGGACGGTGATCTTTGCAGCTCCGGGGGGCATCCCGGGGCCACCGCTGGCCGCCGCGAGCTCGATGTCGCCATTCGGAGTCGTGAGGAAAAGGGACGCCGCCTCCACCTCCATGACGCGCCGAGCCACTTCGAGGATCGCCGGGAGCAGCTCGCTCGAATCCGTGATCCCGTTGATTAATGCGCTCACCTCGACGAGGCCCTTATAGACCTTCAACTGGCGCTCGAGGGAATCGAGAGTGGCAGGCATGACGCCGCCAGTCATGCGCGAGGAGGCGCCGCGAAGAAAGCCCAAATGCGCACCGCCGATTTTGGCCGCCTCCGCGCATTCGCGCTGGAAAAACCCGCGCCACCGCCCCATCGTGCGCCCCCATGAAATCCCTGCTCTCCGCCGCCCTGCTTTTTGCCCTGTCACTTGCCGCGCTGGCGCAGGACACGGCCTACTCCGCGCTCCGCGTGGTCGGTCGGAGCCAGGGCAAGGACACGCTCAATCGCGTGCTGGAACTCCGCGGCCGCGCAGGCTCCCCGCAGCCGGCGGTGTGGAAGATCACCCTCGATGAGCCGCGCGCACGCGGTGGCGTCCGGGAGGTGGAGGTGCAGGGAGGGAAGATCATCAGCGAGCGCGCCCCCACAGCTCCGCGTGCAGGCGGCAGCCCGATGAATTTCAGCCAGCTCAACCTCGATTCCGAGGGCGCCTTCACCATCGCAAACCAGGAGGCGCAGAAGTCGGCGACTCCGTTCGATCACGTCGATTATCTGCTGCGAAGCGGCACCGGCGGCGGCGCGCCCGTATGGCTGCTGGAGCTCACCGACAGCAAGCTTGGCCGTTCCGGGAGCATCGAGATCGCTGCGGACAGCGGGACGATCCTGCGCAAAGACCTCGGCCTCGTCCGCAGCCGCCCGGTGGATAATGACCGCAACTATCTCGACGACCCGCGCAGCCTGCCGCCGCCTGAGCCGCGGCGGCGCTCCGACGACGGCTACTCCCAGCCCGGCGAAGCCTTCCGCAGCCCGGCAGACTTCTTCCACCGTCTCGGCAAGCGCTTTGAAAAGCGCAGCAGCCAGATGGAGAATTTCTTCACCGGCAAAGGCGCGCGCGCAGACCGTGAGCGCTATCGCGACGACTCCCGCGACGGGCGCTAGGCACGGGGCTGGCCGCGGGCTTCGGGTCGGGGACCTTGACCATCGGAGCGCGGACTCAAAGGATTTGCGAGCCGGCGGGATCTGCTTCACACCGAGGCCGTTCCTCGTCCTGTTCCCCCAAATGAAAACATTCGCCGCCCTTTTCGTGCTCTGCGCGTTGCCCCTGATTACCCACGCGGGGATCAAGGCCGGCTTCGCCGAGCGCGACATCACGCCGGAGATCGGGATGGAGGTGCCGGGCGGCTACGGGAAGGCGTTCGCCAAGCGCATCCACGATCCATGCAAGGTGCGCGCGTCGGTTTTCGATGACGGAAAAATGCGCGTCGCGCTCGTCGGGCTCGATGCGCTCGTCGTGCCGCGCCAGATCGTCGTCGAGGCGCGCGAGCGCATCCGCGAGCGGTGCGGCATCGCGCCGGAGGCCGTGATGATCGGCGCGTCGCATTCGCATTCGTCAGGACCGGTCGGGATGGTGTTGCCCGGTGAGTTTGATCACGCCTCGGAGCTCGCAAAGGATCTCGCCTACAACCAGTCGTCCTGCGCCGACGCGAAGTATCTCGCGACCGTGACGGCGGCGATCGTCGAGGCCGTCGTCGCTGCCGATGCCGCGCGCGAGGATGCGACCGTGGGTTTCGGCACCGGCACGGAGCCGGCCGTCGGCTTCAATCGACGCATCCGCATGAAGAACGGGCTCAGCTTTTCGCACCCCGGCAAGGGCAACCCCGGCAACGTCGAATACGCCGGGCCGACCGATCCGCAGGTGGGCGTCATCGGCGTGTGGAATGCCGACGGACGGCTGCTTGGCTGCGTCGTGAATTTCTCCTGCCACGCCACCGCGAACGGCCCGTGGGTGTCCGCGAACTGGCCCCACTACATGGAGCGCGCGATCCAGGGATACTTTGGCAAGGCGGCGGGCGTCGTCTTCCTGCAAGGCGCGTGCGGCGATGTCACG
>JAYTML010000049.1:0-10845 GCA_043728655.1 Chthoniobacter sp.
TTCCGATCTCGTGGATGTCACCAAGCCGCCGGAGGTCGCCCAGCAGCTCGCGCAAAAGGCGCTGGACTACTCGCAGCGCGCTCTCGAGCTCGATCCGAAGGTCGCCAAGGCCCACCTCAGCCGCGCCATCGCGTACGGCAAGCTGACCGATTTCGTCGGCAACAAGACAAAGCTCGAATACTCGAAGATCATCAAGGAGGAGACCGCGAAGTCGATCGAGTTGGACCCGACCGACGACTTCGCGTGGCACGTCCTCGGGCGCTGGCACGCTGGCGTGGCGAATATCGGCGGCGTGCTCAAGGTGCTCGCCAAAGTCGTCTATGGCGGCGTGCCCGCGGCGAGCAACGAGGATGCCGCCAAGTGCCTGAAAAAGGCGTCCGAAATCGCACCGCAGCGGATCATGCACCGCGCCGAGCTGGCCCGGCTTTACAAGATCATGGGCAAACCCGACCTCGCCGCCAAAGAGTGGCAGGCGATTCTCACGCTCCCGTCGGTGGAGTCCGACGACGAAAAGGAAAAGACCGCCGCGCGCGCGGCGCTCGGGCTGCCGGCGGGCGGAGTGAAGTAACCGGCGTTTGAGTTTCAACGCAGAGGCGCAGAGGGCGCAGAGCTCGGAAGCCCGTCATCGCTCCAATAATTCTCAGCGTCTCTGCGTGTGGGAAAAAAATCTCCGTCTGCTCACGCACGCGGCCTCCACGCCAGCGCCAGCCAGCCGGCGAGCAGGCAGACGCCGCCGAGCGGCGTGATCGCGCCGAGCCATTTCACATTCGTCAGCGCGAGCGTGTAGAGGCTGCCGCTGAAGATAACGATCCCCGCGCCGAATAGCGCGAACGGCACGCGCGCCACCGCCGTCTTTTGCGCCAGCACCAGCAGCACGACCGCATGCACGAGGTGGTAAAGCGCCGCCGTCTGCCAGACGGCGAGCGTGCCATTGGTTTCGAGCGTCGCCTTCAGGCCATGCGCCCCGAAAGCGCCGAGCGCGACGGCGAGGAATCCGGCGAGAGCGGCGAGACGCTGGGCGGTGACAAAGGACACGTCGAGACGGATGCCGGATGACGAATCGAGAGGCAAGGCTTGTCTGGCGGCCGGCAAAGTAACGTGGACTTCAGTCCAAACGCTGCGCGGTGCGACCGGACTGAAGTCCACGCTACATTCGTGCTTCCCTCGTCATTCCGCATTCGTCATTCGTCATTCATGGACTGGTCCACATGGCAGCCGCGCGAGCGGGCCAATCTCTGCTTCATCGTCAAAGACGGGCGCATCCTGCTCATCCGCAAAAAGCGCGGGCTCGGCGCGGGGAAGATCAACGGCCCCGGCGGCAAGCTCGATCCCGGCGAGACGGCGCTCGCCTCCGCCATCCGCGAGACGCAGGAGGAGATCGGCGTCACGCCGCTGGCGATCGAAGAGCGCGGGGTGCTGCATTTCCAGTTCACCGACGGCTACAGCCTGCACTGCGTCGTCTTCCTCGCCCGCGACTATCACGGCGAACCCGCGGAGTCTGACGAGGCGACACCGCTCTGGTTCGAGCTCGACGCGATTCCCTACGACGAGATGTGGGCCGACGACCGCCACTGGCTCCCGCAGATGCTCGCGGGCGGGCGCTTCACGGCGTGGTTCGAGTTCGACGGCGACCGCATGCTCAGCCAGGACGTGCGGCTGGAAAGTCAAAGCAGCTTGGGCTTCAGCCCAAACAGCCGCGGCACTTTGGGCTAAAGCCCAAACTACTTTTCCGCGCGCAGGCGCTCCCAGTGCAGGCGCGCCACCTGCCACATGTAGCCGGGGCCACCCGGTGCGCCTCGGCCCAGCGGACTCGCGACGGCCTTTTGCAAAAGCTCCAGCGCCCGCGCGCGGTGGCCGAGCAGTTCCTCGCCGAGCCCGCAGTAGTAGTTGGCGAAAAAGGCGACTCCCTCCTTGTCGGCGAGCCCTTTCTTCTCGATCTCGGCCAGCACCTCGTCCGGCGTCTTCTTCCCGGCAAACATCTCGTAGAGCGACGGGAACGGCTCCCGGTCAAAGCGCGTATAAACGAGCATCTCCGCGCGCGCCTTTTCAAGGCCGTCCGTCTTCACCTGCGCGAGGAAGTTCCAGATCCCGTTCTCCCGGTCGCGCCCGTCGAATGCGTGGTACTTCTCAAACTGCCGCGCCGACTTCGCAAAATCCCCGGCGAAATAATACGCGATGCCGAGCCGCCAGTGCGGTGCATCCTGCGCCGGATCGAGCGCGATCATTTTCTCAAAGTCCGCCACCGACTCACGGAACTGGCCGAGAAAAAGATGCGCATCCCCGCGGTCCGAGCGGCCCCCGACGGAATTCGCGTCCTTGGCGACCGCGGCATCGCCTTCCGCGAGCCGCTTTGAAAACTCCGTCCGCTGCCGCGTGCGCTCCTCGGCGGCGAAGACATCCGGCTCCGCGCCCACGCAGCGCGCGACCGTGACCAGCAGCAGAAGTGCGCGCAGGGCGTTCATTTGATTCTCTTCAGCTCCGCCTCGGTCCACGCCTGCGCGCGGCCTTTGGTGCTTTCGCGGATGCGCGCGACGGTCGCGGCATCCACAGCGGCGGCCTCATGCCCCCACTCCCGGCGGACGTAGGTCATCACGCCAGCGATCTGCGCATCGGTCAGCGCATCCAGCGGCGGCATCTCCATTTCGTAGGTGCGCTTGTTCACCGTCACTTTGCCGGTCATGCCGCGCAGGACGATGCGCGCCAGGCGCTCCTCGGAGCCGAGCACCCATTCGGAATCGAACAGCGGCGGCGCCACACCTTCGAGGCCGAGCCCCGTCGGCTGATGGCACGCGCCGCAGAGCGTCGTGTAAGTTTCCTTTCCTTCGGCGAAACGCTTCTGCTCGTCTGCCGTGAGCGGCGGAACGTTCGCGGCGTCTGCGCCGGGCTTGCCGGGCCATGTGAAAATGGCGAGCGCGCTTGCGGCGGACTTGTTCTGCGCGGCGAGCGCCGCCAGCGCGGCGGGCTCCTGCGCCAGCTTCATCGGGCGCTTCTCGCTGACGCTCCCTTTGCCGTACTTCGCCGCGTCGGCGATGCCGCTGAGCATCGCGAGCTGCGGCCAGCCGGATGCGGGCGGGGCAGTCGTGAGCGCCAGCAGCTTCTCCACGCGCTCGCTGCTCCGCCCGGCGACGACGCCACCCGTGAGCGCCGCGACAAATTCGCGCCGGCCCGGCGCAGCCGCCGCCCAGCTCTTGTCCGCGACGATCTGCCCGATCAGCGCCAGCTCGCGGCCGCTCACGCCGGTGAGCGCGGCGTCGCGCAGCACGGCGTCGCCGCCGCGGTCGCGCAATATCTGAAGCGCCGCCTTTTCCGCTCGCGGATCGGCGAGCGGCGTGAGCGTGAGGAGGAGCTGCATCTGCACGCCTGGATCGGTGTCGCCATGCAGCGCGAGGACGGACGCGAGGAGTTTCTCATCTAGAGCCGGCCGGAGCAGCGGCTCCGCGAGCCGCACTCCCGCAGCGCGCACGCCGGGATGCGCGCTGGCGAGCGCGGCGGTGATGACCGGCGCGTCGAGCGCGTCCATGCCACGCAGCGTCCAGAGCGCGTGCAGCGAGCCGAGGCCGCCGTCGCGCGCTGTCGCGAGCGTTTTCAAAAGCGGCACAGCCGAGGCGTCCGCACGCTCGACGAGGAGGCGCTGCGCGGTGTCGCGCCACCAGCCATTCGGATGCGCGAGAGTTTTGACCAGCTCCGGCGCGGTGGCCTTTCCGAGCGCCGGGCGCGGGCCGGGCGGCGTGCTTTCATGCACGATGCGGAAGATGCGCCCCATGTGGAGCGGCTGCGCCAGCCCGCGCTGCGCCACCTGGTCGCGCAGGTACGCGGAGAGGAAGTTTTTGTGCTGCAGGATGCCGTGATGAAAGTCCGCGACGTAGAGCGCGCCGTCCGGGCCGGTGACGAGATTGACGGGGCGGAAGCGCTCGTCGGTCGAGACGAGGAAATCGACATCCGTGTGCGCGCTGGTCGCGGTGAGGCCCGCGCCGTTTGGCGAAAGCACCTGCCGCGAGACAAGGTTTCCGGAAGGTTCGCAGACGAAGGCGTTGCCTCGGAACTCCGCGGGGAAGCGGTCGCCGCGGTAGATGTGCGGCCCGCACGCGGCGGTGACGCCCGTCATTATCCCGCTCGCGCCGACGCTGCTGTAGGCGCGGTTAGTGCCCGTGGTGAGGCGGCCGGGAAAGACCGCGCCTTTCGCGATCGAGCTGCCGCCACCGCCGCCGAACGGGTTACGCTGCAAGTATTCCGACGCGATCACGTCGCAGTGCAGCATGGAGCTGTTCGAGTTGTAGTAGAGCCGCCCGAGGTCGTCCTGCGCGAGGCCGTACTGCCCGCGCGAGGGCACGGCCTCGCGCACCCACTGCCCGGCCGCGAAGCGGAAGCGCGAGGCGAAATGCGCGCCGTAGAACCAGTTGTCGAGCGCGCGGAGCGTGCTGTTCGGATTGTACTCCGGCCCGCCGCGTCCGCCGTAGTTGGTG
The DNA here is from genome assembly GCA_043728655.1 of Chthoniobacter sp. Lineage (GTDB taxonomy): Bacteria > Verrucomicrobiota > Verrucomicrobiia > Chthoniobacterales > Chthoniobacteraceae > Chthoniobacter. Next base: position 4,464 of record JAYTML010000049.1, read on the forward strand.
AAGACGGCAGTCTTCTCGTCGCACTTTCCGTCGCCGTCCTTGTCGCGGCAGAACCACAGATTCGGCGGCTCGCCGACGAGCACGCCGCCATTCGCCACGGCGACGGAGCGCGGGAGCACGAGGCCGTCGAGGAAGACCGTGCGCTTGTCGAATTTCCCGTCGCCGTCGGTGTCCTCCAGAAGCGCGATGTCGCCGGTCGGGTCGAGTTCCCCGCTGGCGTCGGGGTCGGGCATGTAGCCGCGCATCTCGGCGACGTAGAGCCGGCCGTCGGGATCGAATGCCATCGCCACCGGGTTTTGTACGAGCGGCTCGATCGCGAGCAGTTCGATGCGGAAGCCGGGCGGCAGCCGAAACGACTTCACCACGTCATCGCCCGTGAGCACGGGCGAGGGAGGCACGTCCCACTGGAACTTCGGCTGCTGCTGCGCAAGGTCGCCGCCGGCCGGGCCGGCGAAAACCGCTGCCGTGAGGATCGCGGAAACGGCGGCGGCGGAGACGCGGCGTGTCATTTCACAAATGCGTCGTACTGCGCCTGCGCCGCCTTGCGAAACTCCGCGCGCTGCTCATCCGTCGGTTTCGCCGTCACGCCCGCGGCGGGTTCGGTGAGGAAGCGGTACTTGACCGTGAGCGTCTCGTCTTTCTTGAGCTGCTTCGTGAAAAAGAAACCGAAGCGCCCGTAGTCGCGCCAGGAGAGTTCATCGACGGGATTGGTCGGCGCGTTCAGCTCCGTGGCGTGGTAAAAGCGCTCGCCGATGGGAAAGGTGAGCCGCGCCCATTTGAGGTCCTTGCTCGCGACTTTTCCGCCTTTGCCGTCGAGGTCCGGCTCCCACACGTAGGCCGTATCTTTGTTGCGGGTGCCGACGGTGGCGGACGCGCGGAAGTGGATGCCTGCGTGCTGGAGATCGCCGCCGAGCGTGAGGTCGCGCGCCGGTTTCAAGACGAACTGCGCATCGACCTGCGTGGTCTTCGCCGCCGGCCGCGAGACGGTGAGCGTGCGCGTCTCGGTGAGGAGCAGGTCGCTGCCGCTGTCGTCCTTTGCGCCTCCTCGCCATTCGATCGTGGCGACGATTGTCGCGGAGTTTTTTCCGGCTTCGAGCTTGTCGAGTTTCACGAGCGTCATGGTGCCGCCGTTGTTGAAATGCCAGAGGTCAAACGTCTTCGTGCCGCCGAGGTCTGAGGCGATTTTGTTCCAGCCGATGAAGATGCCGCGGTGATGCGGGAACTGCTGCTTCGCGTCCCATTCGTTGAGGCCGTCGCCCTCCTCGCCCATGACGCGGAGGTAGGGCTTGATCTGGCCCTCGCCGTAGATGAGCCGCGCGCGGAGGACGCCGTCCTGGGTGACGTCCACCTTGCGGCCCGGGAGTTCGGTGTTGGCGTCGTCCTTCAGCGCCCAATCGGCCTGGGCGGAAGAGAGGACGGCGAGGAGGGTGAGGAATGGGAGGAGTTTTTTCATGGGGATAATCTGGAGAGGGTTCTGCGAGCGCTGCCCGGAGGATCAGGCGTCTCCGGCGAATTCGCCGACGCGGCGGTATTTGGCGTAGCGCTGGGCGAGGAGTTCGTCGTGGGGGATCTTTGAAAGCTCGTCGAGCTGCTGGCTGACGGCGCGCTTGAGATTCGAGATGGCGGCGGCGTGGTTCTGGTGGGCGCCGCCGAGCGGCTCGGGGATGATGTCGTCGATGAGCCGCATTTCGAGGAGGTCGCGTGCGGTGAGCTTGAGGGCGGCGGCGGCCTCGGGGGCGTGCTTGCGGTGCTTCCAGAGGATGGCCGCACAACCCTCCGGCGAGATGACGGAGTAGTAGGCGTTTTCCATCATCAGCACGCGGTCGGCGACTGCGATGCCGAGCGCGCCGCCGCTGCCGCCTTCGCCGATGACCACGGCGACGGTCGGTGTGCGCAGGACCATCATCTCGCGGAGGTTCACGGCGATGGCCTCGGAGATGTGTCGCTCCTCGGAGCCGAGGCCGGGGTAGGCGCCGGGTGTGTCGATGAGCGAGACAAAGGGCAGGCTGAATTTTTCCGCGAGGCGCATGAGGCGCAGCGCCTTGCGGTAGCCCTCGGGATTGGCGCAGCCGAAGTTGCGTTTGATGTTCTCCTTCAGCTCGCGGCCTTTCTGGTGGCCGATGACCACGCACTTCCGCGAACCGATGGTGGCGAAGCCGCCGGGCATGGCGCGGTCCTCCGCGAAGAGCCGGTCGCCGTGCAGTTCGACGAAACCGCTGAAGGAAAGTTGGATGTAGTCGAGCGCGAACGGCCGCGCATTATGCCGGGCGATCTGGACGCGCTGCCAAGCGGTCAGGTTCTCGTAAATGACGCGCTTGGTCTCCTCGATCTTGCCCTCCATCCGGCGCACCTCGCTGTCGAAATTGATGTCGTTGGCCCGCGAGTGCCGCTTCAGATCAGCCAGCTTTTCCTCGAGCTCGACGATGGGTTTCTCAAATTCCAAGGGCTGAAGTTTCATGGGGATATTATTCGAGGGTCACGGCGTCGCCATTGCTCAGGAGCACGCCGATTTCGGCGAGCGCGGCGGGCGCCAGGGCGATGCCGCCGTTGGGCGGTTTCGAGTTCGGCTTCTCGGGGGCGTCTTTGAGCGGCTCGGGGTAGAGCGTGCAGCCGCGAATGGTGATCTCAATCCAAAACTTCGCATTCCAAAATCCCGGGTCGGTGAAGAACGCCCGCTGGCCGTCCACCCAGGCGAGCCGGTCCTTCACCTTGCCCGCCTGCTTCGGCAGCGCCGGCGGTTTCCGCCCGTCGGAGAGCGGCGTCTTTGCGTGGATCGGCGGCCAGGAGAGGATGGGGTAGTGTTTGAAAAAGCGGCCCTTGTTCAGCAGCGTGACGCGGTCGGTCCGGCGGCTGATGACGACCGAAAAATCCGCGGGCGCGTAAATGAGCTTCTGGCCGATCTGGAGCTTGTCGGTTTTCAGGTTGTTCGCCCGCATGAGCAGTTCCGGAGAGAGCGACACTTTCTTGGCCACGCGGGTGATGACGTCCCCCGATTTCACGACGTAGGTCAGCTTCTCCGGCGCGGGCCGGGGCGAGAGAAAAAGCGTGGTGTTGATGTCGCCGAGCTGGTTTTTGGCTTCGTCGATCTTGCTCGATTCCGGGTAGCGCTCGACGAAACCCGCGAGGGCCTCGCGCGCCTCGATCAGCTTGCCCGTCTTGCGCACCGCCTCGGCCCTTTCAAACTCCGGCACCGTGGGATCGGGCGGCGGCGGCGGCGGCGGCAAATCCTTCTCGGCCGCCAGCTCCCGCTTCGGACGGATGATCGTCTCGTACGTGAAATACGCCCCGGAGCCAAAAATGGCGATGGCGAGGACGATGAGGAAGAGGGCTTTCACGGACGAAAACGAGTGAAAGGGAAAGTGGAAATCGAGTCAACGCGCCGGCTTGCCTCCCACGCCTCCACGGCCCTCGTCAAAGCAGCCCGCGCTTTTTGAAATCGCCGAAGTTTCCCCCGGAGGATTCCTGAATCATGTCGGCGGCAAATTTCAAAAGGCAGATCTCCCAGCCCTCGTCCACGCCGTGAATGACGGCGCTGAGCGGATCCTCGGAGCGCTCCACGTCCTCGCGCAGGCGGCTGAGCACCTCGTCGAGTGTGCCGTGCAGCACGTTGTCGGAGACGTCGGTCTTGCGAAACTGGAAGCCGTATTTCAGCGCCGCAAGCTGCGGCGCATGCTCGCGCAGCCAGTCGGCGAAAGCCTCCGCGCGCTCGCCGAATCCCTCGAGGAGCATGCGGTGGATCTGGCCCGGCGTGACGATCTGCGGCCGTTCGGCGTGGAGCCGCCCGTCGCGCACGCGCACCTGGCCGACGGTGTCCATGAGCTCGGTGACGAGGAAAAAGCGGAAGCTCGTGTCGCCGAACGTCGCGATGCGCCGCTGCGGGGCGACGACTACCTGGGTGTTGTCGATCGCGTACTGGATCGTGTCGTCGTTAAGCATGGTGGAATCGAACGTACGGGCGGGTGTGGGGCGCGCAACGGAATCTTTCTCCCGAGACATCCGGCGCCCGCCTATCCGCGGGCCAGCAGCTCTCGGATGGTGGAGATGAGGAGGTCGAAAACGACCGGCTTCGTCAGGTGCCGGGCGAAGCCCGCGTCGAGGGCGCTGCGCACGTCGTCCTCCATGCCAAAGCCGCTCAGCGCGATGCCGGTGAGGCCGCGCTTTTCCGCGAGTTCCCTCATCAGCACGGTGCCGCTGCCGTCGGGCAAGCCCAGGTCGCTGACGACGAGCCGGACGGGCCGGAGGCGCCCGCTCCCGTCCACGGCCCCGGCTGCGGCCTCCGTCTCGGCGAGCGCCTGCGCGATCGTCGTGGCGACGGTGACCTGAAAGCCCGCGCGCCGCAGCATGCGGGCCAGTACTGCCGCCGTATCCGCGTGGTCTTCGACGAGCAGCAGATGCGCGGTCTGCCCGCGTCCATATCGCTGCGGTGCCGGGGCCGGGCGGCGGACGGGCGGCATCTCGACCGCGGCAGTCGCATCCGTGGCGGCCGGCAGGCGCACGGTGAAAACCGCGCCTTTTCCCAGGCCTGCGCTCCGGGCGGTGATGGTCCCGCCGTGCGTCTCCATGATCGCGCGGCTGATCGCCAGTCCGAGTCCCAGCCCGCCGAACTGCCGCGTGATCGCGCGCTCGCCCTGCTCGAACGCGTCAAAGATCCGTGGCAGCAGGTCCGGCGCGATGCCGATGCCCGTGTCCTCGATTTCGACGGCGATCCAGGCGTGCCCGCCCTCGCTTTCGCGCCGCGACCGCACAAACGTCTGCCCTCCGACGGGCGTAAACTTGATCGCGTTTTTCAGGACGTTCCAAAAAACCTGCGTCAGCCGCGCGGCATCCACGCGCGCGACGTGGGGACCGTCGCCAAGCTGCTCGTGGCAGGCGATCATTTTCTCCGCCGCCTCATGCGCGCAGCAGGTCTTCACCGCGTGCTCGATGATGGGGCGGATATCGACGGCCTCCAGCCGCAGTTCGAGCTTGCCGCGGACGATGCGCGTGACGTCGAGCAGATCGTCGATGAGCCGCGCCTCAAGCTCGATATTGCGGGCGATGGTCGCGATGTCCTCCAGCACGTCCTGCGGCAGCCGCGTATCGGCCTGGAGTGCGGATACGAGTGCGAGCACGGGCGTGAGCGGCGTGCGCAGCTCGTGGCTCAGGGTGGCGAGAAAGTGATCCTTTGCCCGGCTGGCGGCCTCCGCCTCCAAAAGCAGCCGCTCGCTGCGGACCTGCTGCATCACACGATCCACGGTCGGCGCGACGAGATCGATGAAGTTGGGCGTTTTGAGAATGAAATCGCGCACGCCGGCGCGCATCGCCTCGAGGATGCGCGCCTCGTCGCCGAATCCAGTCACAAGGATGGCCGGCAGATCACGCCCGTCGCGTTGCAGGGACCGGTAGAACTGAATCCCGTTGACCGGCTCGTTGAGCTGGTAGTCGAGCACCAGGAGATCAATGCGCCCGGCGGCCAGCACGGCGCGCGCGGCCTCGGTGCCGGCCGCGAGTTCCACCTGGTAGCCGGCCCGCTCCAGATTGCGCTGCTGGAGGAAGGCCATGCCGGGCTCGTCCTCGAGTACCAGCACCGTACCGCGCGCTGCGGGCGTGCTCATGGCCTAGACCAGCCCGTTGCGCGGGCGCTGGACGATCTGCAGGAAAAGCCCGAGACGCCGGATCGCGTCGAGGAAGCCGTCCTGCTCGACCGGCTTGGTGACATAGACATTGCAGCCCAGTTCATAGCAGCGGTCGATTTCGCGCGGGTCATCCGTGGTGGTGAGCATGATGACGGGGATGCGGCGGGTCGCGGGGTCCGCCTTGATCTGCCGGAGCGCCTCGATGCCGTCGATGCGCGGCATATTGATGTCGAGGAGGATGACAAAGGCCTCGTGCAGCGCGTGCCCGTGGGAGGTGCCGCGCGTGCGCAGGCACTCGAGCAGCTCATGCCCGTCGCGCACGCGGAGGATGCCGTTGAGCACGCCGGCCCGTTCCAGATTGCGCTCCACAAGGCTCGCGTGTCCGTCGTCGTCCTCGGCGAGCAGGATGGTGATGGGTTCGGTCGTCATGCGGGGCGGGAGGCGACGCTAATGGATTCCTTGCGCGGAGCAACGCCCGCAAGCGGCGACGTCTCGCTGCTGCCGGGGAGCGCCACATAAAAAACCGAGCCCACGGCTGCCTGCGACTCGACCCACACGCGCCCGCCGTGCCGCTCGACGACGCGCCGCACGAGCGCAAGACCGACCCCTTCACCCGGCGCCGCATCGCCGTGCAGCCTTTGGAAGATGGCGAAAACTTTTGGCAGATACGCGGCCGTGATGCCGAGGCCGTTGTCCCTCACATAGACGGTCCGCGGGCTGGCCATGCCCTCGACCGGACGCTCGACGGTGCCGATCTCGATCACGCC
>JAYTML010000050.1:0-4632 GCA_043728655.1 Chthoniobacter sp.
GAAGACACGTCGCGTCCTGATGATGGCCTGGATGAACGCGGCCTCGCTCGAAGCCACGCTGCGCACCGGCTGCATGAACTACTGGAGCCGCTCGCGGCAAAAATTCTGGCTCAAAGGCGAGACCAGCGGGCACACGCAAAAAGTCGTCCGCTGGGCCGCCGACTGCGACGCCGACACCCTCCTTTTCGAAGTCGAGCAGACCGGCGGCGCCTGCCACACGGGCTACGAGAGCTGCTTCTTTCAGACGTTCACGCCGGACGGGACGCCTGTGGAGATCAGCGAGCAGAAACTTTTCGATCCGGAAAAAACCTACTCCTCCAAGTAAATGACCACGCCTCTCAAGCCATCGCTCGCCGAGTTCCGCGAGCTGGCGAAACGCGGAAACACAATTCCCGTCTATACCGAACTCATCGCTGACGCGGAGTCGCCCGTCTCCGCTTTTCAGAAGATTGACGACGGCGGCTACTCGTTCCTTTTCGAGTCCGTCGAGAAGAGCGACCAGGCCGGGCGCTACTCGTTCGTCGGCGCCCGGCCGCGGCTCACCTTTGAGAGCCGCGGGCGGATGATTCGCATCGTCGAAAACGGCACCGACCGCGAGTTCGAGACCGCGCACGATCCGCTGCACGAACTCGAGACGCTCATGAAGCGCTTCACCTTTGTGCCCTCGCCCGCCCTGGAGGACTCAAGGTTCGCGGGCGGTGCCGTCGGCTATCTCGGCTACGACATGGTGCGCTTCTTCGAGCCCACCATCGCTGCGCCGCCGCCCGACCAGCTCGGCCTTCCAGAGAGCTTTTTCTTCCTCGCAGAGACCGTGCTCATCTTCGACCACCGCACGCGGCGCCTGCGCATCGTCGCCAATGGCTTTGTCGAAGACGACCCCGACGCGGCCTACGCCGCCGCCGCGGAAAAGATCGCCGCCCTCGCCGCGAAGCTCAACCAGCCCACGCTGCTGCCGCCCATCTACGTCGATCGCGAATCGGCGCCCGTCACGCCCACGGCCAATACCACGCCCGAGGAATACATGCAGATGGTCCGCGACGGCATGGAGTACATCCGCGCGGGCGATATCTTCCAGTTCGTCCCCTCGCAGCGTTTCGAGACGGACTACACCGGCGACGCACTCACGCTCTACCGCTCGCTGCGCTTCGTGAATCCGTCGCCCTACATGTTCTGCATGAAATTCGCCGGCAAGTTCGCGCTCGTCGGCAGCTCGCCGGAGGTCCACGTCCGCGCAATCAACGGGCGCATCGACATCCGCCCCATCGCCGGCACCCGCCGCCGCGGCGCGAACGCCGCCGAAGACGACGCCAACGCCGCCGAACTCCTCGCCGACCCGCAGGAACGCGCCGAGCACCTCATGCTCGTCGATCTCGCCCGCAACGACGTGGGCCGCGCCGCCGAGTTTGGCAGCGTGCAGGTCAGCGACTTCATGACGGTCGAGAAATACAGCCACGTCATGCACATCGTCTCCAACGTCCACGGCGCCCTCAGGCCCGACCGCACGGCCTACGATGTCATGCGCGCCACCTTTCCCGCCGGCACCGTCAGCGGCTCGCCGAAAGTCCGCGCCATGCAGATCATCAATCAGCTCGAAAAGAGCAAACGCGGCGTCTATGCGGGCGCCGTCGGCTACTTCGGCTTCGATGGAAACAGCGACTCCTGCATCGCGCTACGCACCGTCGTGCTGAAGGACGGGAAAGCCTTTGTCCAGGCCGGCGCCGGCATCGTCGCTGACAGCTCTCCGGAGTCCGAGCACCAGGAATGCGTGAACAAAGCCATGGGCATGATGGCGGCTATCGCGCGCGCGAAACAAATCCAGTGATCCCGATCTATGCTTCTCGTCATCGATAACTACGACTCCTTCACCTACAACCTCGTCCAGTATTTCGGCGAACTGGGCGCGGATCCTTTCGTGAAAAGGAACGATGAAATCACCCCCGACGAAATCGCCGCGCTCAAGCCGGAGCGCATCGTCATCTCGCCCGGCCCCTGCACGCCGAATGAGGCCGGGATCAGTTGCGAAGTGATCCGGCGCTTCGGACCCTCCACGCCGCTGCTCGGCGTCTGCCTCGGGCATCAGGCCATCGGCCAGGTGTACGGCGGCGATGTCGTCCGCGCGGACCGCCTCATGCACGGGAAAACCTCGCCCATCCTGCATCACGGCACCGGGGTCTTTGCCGGGCTGCCAAACCCGTTCGACGCCACGCGCTACCATTCGCTCCTCGTCCAGCGCTCCACTTTCCCCGCCGCTCTCGACATCACCGCCGAGACCGCCGAAGGCGAAATCATGGGCCTTCGCCATCGTGAATTCCCCATCCACGGCGTCCAATTTCACCCCGAGTCCATCCTCACCCTCGAAGGCAAACGCCTCCTGCAAAACTTCCTCAGCCTCTGAGCCGCCCACATGCCCAAGCCCTCCACCGTCCAGCAGCCCGCCGAACTCCTCGCCTACCTTTTCGCCACCTGGCCGGATGAGAAAAAGAAGCAGATCCGCAACTGGCTGAAATTCCAGGCCGTCACGGTCAATGGCCGGCCGGTCACGCAATTCAACCACCCGCTCAAGCCCGGCGATGTCGTCGCCATCCGTTCCGACCGCTTCGCCGTCCCGAAGACCGTGCTCCCGTCGGGCATCCGCATTTTCTTTGAGGACGCCACCGTCCTCGTCATCGACAAACCCGCCGGCCTCCTCAGCATCGCCAGCGAGAGCGAGCAGGAGCGCACCGCGTATTTCCAGCTCACCGAGTATCTGCGCCAGGGGAAACCCGGCGCGCGCGACCGCGTCTGGATCGTCCACCGGCTCGACCGCGAGACGTCCGGCCTCATGGTCTTCGCCAAGACGCAGCAGGCCAAAGAGACGCTCCAGACCGGCTGGGAGCAGGTGGAAAAAACCTACGAAGCCGTGGTCGAAGGCCGCCTCAAAACCGACGCGGGCACCTTCGAGTCCGACCTCGACGAATCCGATCTCCTCCGCGTCCGCAGCGCCCCGCCCAGTGACCTCACGCGCCACGCCGTCACCCACTACCGCGTGCTCGCCCGCCGCGAGTGGCGCACCCTCGTCGAGCTGACCTTGCAAACCGGGCGCCGCCATCAGATCCGCGTCCACCTCGCCGACGCCGGCTGCCCCATCGTCGGCGATCCGAAGTACGGCGCGAAATCCGACCCCGGCAAACGCCTCGGCCTCCACGCGACGAAACTCCGCTTCCCGCATCCCGACACCGGCAAGGAAATGCGCTTCGAATCCCCGTTGCCGAAAGACCTGTCAAAGCTGGTTTAGCGCGCTACCCGACGGCCGGCAGATCCGCTCATCGGAGCCCACCCGCGTGGACGCTTGCCTTTCGGGAGGAATTCGTTAAACGACTCGTGCCATGAAACTTCTCCTCATCGCACTCGTCGCCGTGGGACTCTGCGCGGTCGGCTACTTTGATCTGCGAAAGCGCGCCGCCGGCACGGAAGCGTCCTCGGCCACCAGCGAACAACTGACCGCCATCCGAGGAGAGCTGGACACAGCCCAGAACGAGCTCGCACACACGAAAGAGGAATTGAAGAACACCACCCGAAAACTCGGTGAGATGGAGGAGGCCAAGGACAAGGAACTCGCAGCACTCCAAGCCAGGCTCGAGGAGACGACGAAGCAGATCGCCGACTCCAGTTCCGAGGAAAAAAAGAAGCAGATGACCGAACTCGAGGAACTCAGAGCCAAACTCGCAGCCGCCGAGACCCAGAAGTCCCAAGCCGCGAACGAAGCCGCCACTGCCAAGACCCAGGCCGCAGCGATCCAGGCGGAGGCTGACCGCCTGAAGCAGCTTCAGGCCCGTCCGCCACTCGGCACGGCGATGGAGCGGAAGAGGTAACCGCCATTGAATCCCCGCCTTTCATCCGGTCTTCTCGTCGCGCTCCTCGCCCTGGGGGCGCTCCTGCCGGGTTGTGGGCGGGAGGAAAAACCCGACCTCACCCCTGAGATCAACCGGCTGAAAGGCGAACTCGAGGCCGCCGGAAACAAGCAGGCCGCCACGGCAAAAAACCTCGAAGTCGCCACCGCCGAACTGGACATCGCGAAAGGCGCCGCCGCCTCGGCGAAAGCCCAGCTCGCCGAGAAAGCTGTGGCCGCCGCCCAAAAGGACGAGCACATCCTCGCGCTGCAAACCGAGGTCGATACCATCAAGAAGCGCGACGCCTTCATCTTCGCGGAAATCACCGCCCTCCGCCAGCAGGGGCACGGCATCCTCGCCCTCAGCCAGTATCAGAAATTCGTCGCCGACTTTCCAAACAGCGCCCTCACTGCCCCGGCCAACAGCGCCATCGCCGAGCTCTCCGCCGAGCGCGCGCGCGACTCCCGCCGCTGGGCGGACATGGCCAATCCCAAGCGCAAGGAAAACGATGTCCTGAAGCATTTCGGCGACGGGCTCACGACGCTCGCCGAGCTGGGCCCGATCCTCAAAGGCAAGTCGCTGGGCCAGGTCCGCACGATGCTCGGCCGCCCCGACCGGACCTTCAACGAGGGGACCGAGATCGGCTACGTGGACAAGGCGCTCAATCCTCGGACCAGCCGCCCCGGACTTCTCATCATCGGCTTCGAGGAAGGCGCGGTCTCGACACTGCGGGTCGAATACGCCGGGCAGAAAATGGTCCCGT
>JAYTML010000051.1:0-7425 GCA_043728655.1 Chthoniobacter sp.
CTGGAAATGATCACCGCCGCCAGCGCCTTTGGCAGCGACGAGGACGTGGGCAATCCCAACGCCGTCAAGGTCGTGCTCGATCGCCAGTCGCACGCGCTCTATTTCTCGCGCAGCGCGATCCCCTTCGCCCGCGCCGACGGCAGCAAGGCCCCGTATTTCCGCCACCAGGGCATCTACGGATACTCGGTGAAATTTCTCCTCCAGTTTGTGAAATGGAAACCCGGCGTGCTCGAGCAGTGCGAGCAACTGGAACAGCTCCGCGCCCTCGAAAACGGCGCGCGCATCCGGGTCGTCCTCACAAAAAGCGCCGGCATCGGCGTCGATGCCCCCGAGGACGCAGCCCTCGTCGAGCGCCTGCTTTCGAAGTAATTTCCCCCGGAAATCCCGCCTGCCTCTCAATCCCCAACTTTCCACTCTCCACATCCCGTGAAATACATCTTCGTCACCGGCGGCGTCGTCTCCTCGCTCGGCAAAGGCCTCGCCGCGGCTTCGCTCGGCACGCTCCTCGAAAACCGCGGCCTCAAGGTCGTCATGCAGAAATTCGACCCGTATCTCAACGTCGATCCCGGCACGATGAGCCCGTATCAGCACGGCGAGGTGTACGTGCTCGACGACGGCGCGGAGACCGACCTCGACCTCGGCCACTACGAGCGTTTCACCCACTCCGTCCTCTCGCGCTCGAACAACACGACCAGCGGGCAGATTTACCAGTCCGTCCTCGATAAGGAGCGGCGCGGCGACTACCTCGGCAAGACCGTGCAGGTCATCCCGCACATCACCGACGAGATCAAGTCGCGGCTCCGGAAGCTGAGCGCGGAGCAGCCGTGCGACATCCTCATCACCGAGATCGGCGGCACCACGGGCGACATCGAGGGGCTGCCGTTTCTCGAGGCCATCCGGCAGTTCATCCAGGAGGTCGGCCCGCAGAACGCCATCGTCATGCACGTCACCCTTGTGCCGTTCATCAAGGCGGCCAAAGAGCTGAAGACCAAGCCGTCGCAGCAGTCCATCGCCAAGCTGCGCGAGATCGGCCTGCACCCGCAGGTGCTGATCTGCCGCACCGAGCACCCGCTCGGCGAGGACGTGCGCTACAAGCTCTCGGTTTTTTGCAACGTCCCGCTCGAAGCCGTGGTCGAGGCCCGCGATGTGGACCACACGATTTACGAGCTCCCGCTGATGCTTCAGAAGGAGCGCCTCGACGACACGGTACTGCGCCAGCTCCATCTCACCGCGCCGCCCGCCGACATGACGGACTGGAAAAAATTCGTCGCCCGGATCATCAAGCCGAAGAAGCGCGTGCAGATCGCCGTCGTGGGCAAATACATCGAACTGCAGGACGCCTACAAATCCATCTACGAGTCGCTCACGCACGCCGCGGCGAGCGTGGATTGCGGCATCGATCTCGTGCAGGTCGAGGCGGAGGAGCTGGAGGAAAAGCATCCCTCGAAACTCCTCCATGAGGTCGCCGGCATTCTGGTGCCGGGCGGCTTTGGCGACCGCGGCATCGAGGGGAAAATCCGCGCCGCCCAGTACGCCCGTGAGGAGGGCATCCCCTTCCTCGGCCTCTGCCTGGGCATGCAGATCGCGACCATCGAATTCGCGCGCAACGTCTGCGGGCTCGCCGGCGCGAACAGCACGGAGTTCGACAAGCAGTGCGTCGATCCCGTCATCGACCTGCTGGAAGAGCAGAAGGACGTGACCGACAAAGGCGCCTCCATGCGCCTCGGCTCGTGGGTCACGGCCATCGCAGAGGGCACAAAGGCGCGTGCGGTTTACGGCCAGGCCGAGATCCGCGAGCGGCACCGGCACCGCTACGAATACAATATGAAATACCGCGCGCAGATGGAGGCCGCCGGGTTCATCATCAGCGGCACCTCGCCGAACGGGACGCTCGTCGAGCTCATCGAGCTGCGGGACCACCCGTTTTACCTCGCGTGCCAGTTTCACCCGGAGTTCCAGTCCAAGCCGAACCAGCCGCATCCGCTTTTCAAAGGCTTCGTCACCGCCTGCCTCGGGCACGAGAGCTAGGCGACCCCCATCATCCCGCACGGCTGGAGGCCGCCGGCGTGCACTGACCCGGCCGCAAACGGCATCGCCGCCGCGCGCCCGCTGCTGAGGGACACGCCGGACCCCAACGAGACGCCATCCACCTTCCCGGGCCCGAGGCGGGACGGCGCTGGCCCGCCCCTTGCTAAGTGAAGGAAACTGCAACGGCCTCACCGATGGCTTCCCCATCTGTGGCGTCATGAGCAAATTTAAAATGGATCTGGACCACCTGCACACTGAAGCCTGCGAGAGAACCCCTGAAAAAGCGGGGCTCCCGCTCCACTCGCGCCTGCCTGTCGCAGCGCGGGTCGCCCGCTGATACGGATGAAATCGCTGCTCCTCAATCTCCCGGTCAGGGCAAAGCTGATCGCAATCGCTCTGCTGAGCTGCAGCATCGCGCTGCTCCTCGCGGCCGCCGTGCGCGGTGGCTTTCAGTATTATTCGCTGAGGGAGACTTTTTCGCACGATCTGGCCGCCCTATCCAAAGTCATCGCGTCCAACACCACGGCCGCCGTGACATTTCAGGACGCCAAGTCGGCCAGTGAAGTGCTCCAGGCGCTGGAGGCCAAAGCGTCGGTGCTTTCGGCCAGCCTTTGGCTGCCAGACGGGACGGTGCTTTCACGCTTCGGGGCGGACGACGACCTGGGCGGCATCAAGCCCGCGACCGACCGGCCCGCGACCCACTTCCCAGGGCTCGCCTTTCGCCATCTCCAACCGGTGATCCTCGACGGCGAACAGATCGCCACGCTCTACGTCCGCGCGGATTTCGGGCCCACCCTTCAGCAGGCGTCGAAAGTGGAGAGCGCCACTTTCGGCATCGCGTTTGTCGCGTCGCTGCTTCTCGCCTTCCTCGTTTCATCGCACCTTCAGAGCACGATCTCCGGCCCCGTCCTCAAACTCGCGGAGACCGCGGCGACCATTGCCAAAGACAAGGACTACTCCCTGCGGGCCCAAAAATTCGGGTGCGACGAAGTGGGCGCCCTCACCGACGCATTCAACCGGATGCTCGCCGAAATCCAGGGGCACGACGCCGCGCTGCGGCGCGAGATCGCCGAGCGCGCGCGCGTCGAGCAGGAGGTGGACAAGCTCCACAAGCAGGTGCTGCAGGCCACCCGGCAGGCGGGCATGGCCGAAGTCGCGACCGGGGTGCTGCACAATGTCGGAAACGTCCTCAACAGCGTGAACATCTCCACCGCGCTGCTGAACGAGCAGCTCGAAAAGTCCCGCGCTTCGAACGTCTCACGGATCGCGCAGCTGCTGCACAGCCGCGCGGGCGACCTCGGCGAGTTTCTGACCACCGATCCAAAAGGCCGCGCGCTGCCCGACTACCTCGCCGAGCTCGGCCAGCGGCTCGAGGCCGACCGTCTGAAGATGCATGCCGAACTGCGTTCGCTCGCGGCGAACATCGAGCACATCAAGGAGATCGTGGCCATGCAGCAGAACTACGCCAAGGTCTCCGGCGAGACGGAATCCCTGCCGGTCACGGACCTCGTGGAGGACTCGCTCCGCATGAACGCCGCCGCCTTTGTCCGCCACGGCGTCACGCTCCGGCGCGACTTCGCGCCCGTTCCTTTCGTCTCGGTGGACAAGCACAAGGTGCTGCAAATCCTCACCAATCTCCTGCGCAACGCCAAGTATGCCGTGGACGAGATCACGCAGGCCAAGAAGCTCATCACCGTCAGGACCCGGGTGGAAAGCGGCGGCTTTGTCGCGATCATCGTGGCTGACAACGGCGTGGGCATCCCGGCGGAGAATCTCACGCGCATTTTCGCCCACGGATTTACCACGCGGAAGGAAGGCCACGGCTTTGGCCTGCACAGCGGCGCGCTCGCGGCCAAGGAGATGGGCGGCGCGCTCACCGTGACCAGCGAAGGCCCGGGCCGGGGCGCCACTTTCACCCTCACAGTCCCGATCGCCTACGATCTCAGAGTTTCACCCGCGACCAGCGTATGCCCGCCGAAATCCCATCCCCTAACCGCCGCATCCTAATCGTGGATGACAATGCGGCGATCCATGAGGATTTCCGCAAGATTCTCGCGCCTGAGGCCGCCGATTCGCAGGCGATCGACAGCCTGGAGTCGCTGATTTTCGGCGACGCCGCGCCGCAAACGCAGACGCAGTTCGAGCTCGGGCACGCGCATCAGGGGCAGGAGGCGCTTGTGCGCGTCGAGGAATCCCTCGCCAATGAGCGCCCCTTCGCGCTCGCGTTTGTGGACATCCGCATGCCGCCCGGGTGGGACGGCATCGAGACGATCTCTCGCCTCTGGGCCGCCAACCCGGAGCTGCAGGTCGTCATCTGCACGGCGTACTCCGACTACGGCTGGGACAGCATCACCCAGCGGCTCGGCGCGTCGGACAATCTCGTGATTTTGAAAAAGCCCTTCGACCACGTCGAGGCACTGCAGCTTGCCCATTCGCTGACGAACAAATGGAACCTCGCGCGGCAGGCTTCGCTGCGGGTGGATCAGCTCGAGCAGATGGTCGCCACGCGGACCGCCGAGTTGGAGGCCGCGCAGGAGCAGCGACGGCACGCGTGCAAGATGGAAGCGGTGGGGCAGCTCGCCGCGGGCGTCGCGCACGATTTCAACAATCTCCTGACCGTCATCCAGGGCTACTCCAGCCTCCAGCTCGCGCGGCTCCCCGCGGGATGCGACGTGGCGCAGTCGTTTGGCCACATCTTCACGGCCGCCGAGCGCGCCGCCAGCCTCACGCGGCAGCTCCTCGCCTTTGGGCGCAAACAAATCATGCTGCCGAGCCTGCTCCAGCTCAATGACCGCCTCACGGCCATGGAGCCCATGCTGCGTCCCCTGCTCGGTGCGCACATCGCGCTGCGCTTCGACCTCGCGCCGGATCTCCCGCCGCTCTTTGCCGACTCCACGAATCTCGACCAGATCATCCTCAATCTCACGCTCAACGCCCGCGACGCCATGCCGAACGACGGCAGCATCGTCATCCAGACCGCGCTGGAGCAGGTGCCGCAGGAGCGCATCCCGGCGACCGCCGACTCCGCCTCGCCGGGCACCCATCTGCGCATCACCATCGCCGACACCGGCGTCGGCATGGACGCCGTGACGGCGAGCCACGTCTTCGAGCCGTTTTTCACGACGAAAGAAGTGGGCCAGGGCACCGGGATGGGGCTGGCCACCGTGCAGGGCATCGCCCAGCAGCACGGCGGGTGGGTCGCGCTGGAGAGCGTGCCGGGGCAGGGCTCGTCCTTCCACGTCTTCCTCCCCGCCTCGGCGAAAACGCCCGCCGCGCCAAAGGCCAAGATCATCCCGTCGAGCGCACTGCGCGGCAGCGGCACCGTGCTCATCGCCGAGGACGAGGAGGCGGTCAGCCTGCTCGCCACCTGCACTTTCGAGGAGCATGGGTTCAAAGTCATCGCCGCGCCAAACGCCGCCGAGGCTCTGCAGTTGTGGGAGCGCCACTCCAGCGAAGTCGTTCTCCTTTTCACCGACATGGTGATGCCCGGCGGCATGTCCGGCCACGATCTCGCCAGCCGCCTCCGCACGCAGCGCCCCGCGCTGCCCGTGATCTTTTCCAGCGGATACAGCCGCGACCTGCTGAAGGGCGGCATGCAGCTCCTGGAAGGCGTGAACTATCTGCCGAAGCCCTACCGCCCGGCCGATCTCTCCGCCATGATCGCTGCGGCCTTCGCTGCCGCCTCGCCCACCGCCGCCGCCGCGGCTTGAACTCCACGCCGCCGCCGGCGCCGCGGGCCTTGACGGCCCCCGCGCCGCCTCTATCCTGCGCGCGCACCAAATTGCAGGGGAGCCGTTTTGGCTGAGAGGTTTCGCGCGAGCGGGACGACCCTTTGAACCTGACGCGGGTCATGCCGCCGCAGGGAGCCGCGCCCGACAGGGGCGCCATTCAAAGCTCAGCCATGCCGCACTCTCCGCGCATGGCCTTTTTATTTCCCATGATCGCATCCAAAGACTCCATCGAACCCCACTCCAGCGACCAGCTCCCGGCCAGCACGCGCGTCTATCTCGAAGGCCGCATCCATCCCGACCTGCGCGTCCCCTTCCGCGAGATCGCGCTCTCGCCGACGAAGTCCTACACCGGCACCGTCGAGGAAAACGAACCCGTCCGCGTCTATGACTGCTCCGGCCCGTGGGGTGATCCGTCGTTCACCGGCACGTCCGACGAAGGCCTGCCGACGCCGCGCGCCGAATGGGTCGCGGCGCGCAAGGACGTGGAAGCTTACGACGGCCGCGAGGTCCTGCCGCAGGACAACGGCTACCTCTCCGGCAAACACGCGGAGTATGCGAGCAAGGCCGAGAAGAACCGGCTCGTCGAATTCCCCGGCCTCAAGGGCCAGCGCCGCCGTCCGCTCCGCGCGAACGCGGGGCATCCGGTCACGCAGCTTTGGTATGCGCGGCAGGGCATCATCACGCCGGAGATGGAATACATCGCCATTCGCGAAAACCTCGGCCGCGCCAAGATCGCCGAGCTTTCGCAGGACATCCTCCGCGCCGATCTCGACAAGCAGCACGCCGGCTCCGCGCAGATCCAGAACGAATACACGCCGGGCATTTTCCGCCGCTTCCCGCAGCGCATCCCTGAGCAGATCACGCCCGAGTTTGTGCGCGATGAAGTCGCCGCCGGGCGCGCCATCATCCCCGCGAATATCAATCACCCCGAGCTCGAACCGATGATCATCGGCCGCAATTTCCTCGTGAAGATCAACGCCAACATCGGCAACAGCGCCGTCGCGTCGTCGATCGAGGAGGAGGTGGAAAAGATGCGCTGGGCCACCAAGTGGGGCGCCGACACCGTCATGGATCTCAGCACGGGCAAAAACATCCACGCCACCCGCGAGTGGATCCTGCGCAATTCGCCCGTGCCCATCGGCACCGTGCCCATCTACCAGGCGCTGGAGAAAGTGAACGGCAAAGCCGAAGACCTCACCTGGGAACTCTTCCGCGACACCCTCATCGAGCAGGCCGAACAAGGCGTGGACTACTTCACCATTCACGCCGGCGTCTTGCTGCGCTTCATCCCGCTCACCGCGCACCGAATGACCGGCATCGTTTCCCGTGGCGGCAGCATCATGGCCAAATGGTGTCTCTCGCATCACCAGGAGAATTTCCTCTACACGCACTGGGACGACATCTGCGACATCATGGCCGCCTACGACGTGAGCTTCAGCATCGGCGACGGTTTGCGCCCCGGCTCGATTGCTGATGCCAACGACGAAGCGCAATTCGGCGAACTCAAAGTGCAGGGCGAACTCACCACGCGCGCGTGGGCCAAAGGCGTGCAAGTCATGAACGAAGGCCCGGGCCACGTCCCGATGCACATGATCGAGGAGAACATGGCCAAGCAACTCGAGTGGTGTCACGAAGCGCCGTTCTACACGCTCGGACCGCTCACCAC
>JAYTML010000052.1:0-3235 GCA_043728655.1 Chthoniobacter sp.
ATGGAGATTCCCGGCTACCAGCCATTTTACCTGCAATCGCCCGCGGAATTGCGCGCGGAGATTGCGCGGCTCGGCCTTGAGATTCCGGCGGACGACGACCTCGCGCGGCTCGCGCAGCCGCTCGTCATCGGGCGGAAAACGATTCCGAACCGGCTGTGCGCACAGCCGCTTTCCGGCGGCGACGCGGACGCGGACGGTGCGCCGGGGGAGCTGACGCGCCGCCGCTACCGGCGGTATGCGGAAGGCGGCTTCGGGCTGATCTGGGTGGAAATCACGGCGGCTGATTCGACGGCGGAGAAACGTCGGCTCTGCCTGAATGAAAACACCCTCGCGGCCTTCCGCGACATGGTGAAAGAGATGCGCGCGTCCGCCGAGAGCCATCCCGCGATCGTCATCCAGCTCAAGTCCGGGCAGCCGCTCGCGCTCATCCACGCCGCGGCGCTCGCGGCGGAGGCCGGCTTCGATGGCGTGGATCTGCAATGCCCGCGCGAGGTGCTCCCGGAGGCGCTTGCGGGCGTGCGGGATCGCGCGCCCGCCCTCGTGCTCGCGACGCGCCTCTGCGCCTACGATGCCGTGCGCGGCGGATTCGGAGTCTCGCCTTCCGACTTCCGCAATCACGATCTTGCGGAGCCGATTCGCTTCGTCCAAACGCTGCGCGAATGCGGCCTCGCGCTGCTCAATCTCACGGCCGCGAGCCCGCGCCTGCGCGGACCGGAACGCGGTGTGCAGGCGCGGCGCGATTCCGAAATCCCGGACGAGCATCCGCTGATGACTCTCGCCCGCCAGCTCCACATCGCGCGCGCGCTTCGCGAAGCCGTTCCGGGCCTGCCGGTGGTCGGGAGCGGTTTCAGTTGGCTGCGCCAATTTTTGCCCGAGGTCGCGGCGGGCGCGCTTCGCGACGGGATGATCGACTTCGCCGGGCTGGGCCGCGCCGCGCTCGCGCATCCGTCCGCACCGGCGGAAATTTTCTCGCAAGGCCGGATGGAGGCAGGCTCCGCGTGCATGGTCTGCCACGCCTGCTCGCAGCTTCGCGCGGAGGGCGAGACCGTCGGCTGCGTGCTCCGCGACCCCGCGGTGTATGGCCCGGTCTATCGGCAGATGCGCCGCTTCGACGCCGATCAGCTCATGGCCGGCGCCGCGCGCTGCCACCTCTGCGAAGCCGCTCCGTGCATCGCCGCGTCGCCGACGCGCACGGACATCCGCGCATTCATCGAAGCCTACCGGAACGGCGACGAGCGCCGCGCCTACGAGATCATCCGCGAGCGCGACCCGCTGCCCGAGCTTACCGCGCGCCTTTCTCCCGGATGGATGGAAAGCGAGGGCGCGTGCATCGAGACGACGCTGACTGGAACGCCTGTGCCAATCCTCGATCTGCAATACACGATCGCATGGCGCGCGCGGGAACGCGGAGAAACGGGCGTGCGTGTCCCCGCGGATGCGACGGGCAAATGCGTGGCGATCGTCGGCGGCGGGCCGACAGGAATTGCGGCCGCGATTCGCCTCCTGGAACTCGGGCACACGCTCGATCTCTACGAGCAGGCGGACTGGCTGGGCGGCGTTCCCGAACGCGTGCTTTCCGCGCACCGGCAGTGGAGCCCGCGGGAGGAAATCGACGCTGTCCTCCAACCAGCGATCAAGGCCGGGCGGCTCCGAATTCGCTTCGGAGTCGCGCTCGGAAAGGATTTCCGACTGGCGGAATTACGCGCAGGCCACGATGCCGTCCTCGTCGCCACAGGGCTGTGGAAAGAGCAGTCGCTCGGCGCTGCGACCGGAGTCATCGGCGCGCTCCCTTTCCTCGAATCCTCTGCCAGTCCGGTGCCCGAGCGGGTCGCCGTGCTGGCCGGCGGCGATGCCGCGATGGACGCCGCCCGCGCGGTGCAGGGCCGTGGGGCGCGGGAGATTTTCATCATCTTCGGCGGGCCGCGTTCCGCGCTGCACTGGCATCTGCCGGAGGGTTGGTTCGCGACGCCCGGCGTGCAGGCGATGATGAACTGGCAGCCGCTCGGCTACGTGAGCGATGCCGAGGGCCGCGTGTGCGGCGTGCAACTGCGCCACTCGGAACTGGGCGTGGAAACCGTGCTGCCCGTCGGGCTCGTCATCGAGGCGATGGGCTTGCAGGTCTCGGATGACATTCGCACGGCGCTCGCCAGCGAAGGCGGGCGCGTCCATACCGCCGGCGCGCTGACCAATGGCGGCGCGTCCGTCAGCCATTGCGTGGCGGAGGGGCTTGCCGCCGCCGAGGCGATTCATCGCGAGATTTTTCCATGAAGCTCCAATCCCGACGCAAGCTCGCCCACGGCCGCTGCGTCCCGCCGGCGGAGACCATCGCGCGACTCGAGGCGCTGATCCGTCCGCATCACGACTACTGGCTGCACGAGGAGACGGTCGCGGAGCATCTGCACTGGACCGCAATGTTCATCGACGGCATCGACTTTCGCTCGATGGGCAAAGGAGTGGACCTCGCCTCCAGCACCGCCGGCGCGCTCGCGGAGGGCGCGGAGTGGCTCACGTCGCGGGAGACGGGAAAGCTCCCCGGTTACCTCGGGGCGCGCGAGCACGAGGTGCCGGATGCGCTGCCGATCGCCTCACTCGTCAGCCACATCGCCACCGCGACGCCGCCAGTGCTCGATCGCATCCGCGCGCTCGATGAGGGGTTTCACTGGGTCGATGGCTGGTCGCTGATCGACGAGCGCACGCTGAAAGTTCCGCTCGAATACGCGCACCTCATCTCCGGGCCGAACGGCAAGGCGACGGGCAACAACATCGAGGAAGCCATTGTCCACGCGACTCACGAAATCTTCGAGCGCCGCGCGCACATCACCGCCCTGCGCAATCGCATGGTCCTCCCGACGATCGACCCCGCGACCGTCACGCACCCGATCGTCCGCGGGCAGATGGCCTTTTTCCAAAGCCGCGGGATCGAGGTCATCCTGAAGGACCTGTCCTTTGGCGGCGTGCTGCCGTGCCTCGCCGCTTACTTCGTCGATCGAAATATTCCCGAGGAATACCAGTTCCGGCATTTCTTCAAAGTGGGCGCGTCATTCGACCGCGAGGAGGCGCTGCTGCGGACCTTCACCGAATACGCGCAGGGCCGCCGCCAGCACGAGTTCATCACCGCCGAGACCGGGGACCGCGAGGGCGAGATCTCCCGCCTGCTCGCGCACGACTTTCGCAGCCTCCGCAGCCAGCCCGACGACTGCGACAATTTCCTCTCCACATTCATGTTCGGCTTCGT
>JAYTML010000053.1:0-12406 GCA_043728655.1 Chthoniobacter sp.
AAATTCTCGCAGCACGGGAAAAGCGGGCTGTGGCTGAGCGAGCTGCTGCCGCACACGGCGAAGATCGCGGACGACATCTGCGTGGTGAAGTCGATGCACACGGAGGCGATCAACCACGATCCGGCGATCACTTTCATCCAGACCGGCAGCGAGCAGCCGGGGCGGCCATGCTTCGGGAGCTGGCTCAGCTACGGCATCGGGAGCGTGAACCAGAATCTCCCGGCGTTTGTGGTGCTGATCTCCCAGGGCACGGGCGAGCTGAATGACCAGCCGCTTTTCTCGCGGCTGTGGGGCGGCGGCTTTCTCCCAGGCAGCTACCAGGGCGTGAAGTTTCGCAGCACGGCCGACCCGGTTCTTTACATCAACAACCCGCCGGGCATCGACGCCTCGGCGCGGCGCGAGATGCTCGACGCGGTGAAAGGGCTCAACGAAATGCAGGCGGCTGCGCTCGGCGATCCCGAGATCGAGACGCGCATCGCGCAGTACGAAATGGCCTACCGCATGCAGGCGAGCGTGCCGGAGCTGATGAGCCTGGAAAAGGAACCCGCGAGCACATTCGACCTCTACGGGCCGGATGCGAAAACGCCGGGCACCTTCGCGGCGAACGCGCTGCTGGCGCGGCGGCTTGTGGAGCGCGGCGTGCGCTTTGTGCAGCTCTATCATCGCGGCTGGGATCAGCACTCGAATCTCGCCGGCGCGCTGCCAAAGCAGTGCCGCGACACGGACCAGGCGAGCGCCGCGCTGGTGCTCGACCTGAAGCAGCGCGGCCTGCTCGACGAGACGCTCGTCATCTGGGGCGGCGAATTTGGCCGCACGGCGTACGTGCAGGGCGACATCAGCAATCCCGCCTACGGCCGCGACCATCACCCGCGCTGCTTTTCCATGTGGATGGCCGGCGGCGGCATCCGGCCGGGCCTGAGCTACGGCGAGACGGACGACTACTGCTACAATATCGTCCGCGACCCCGTGCATGTGCATGACCTGAACGCCACGCTCCTGCACTGCCTCGGCATCGACCACGAGCGGCTGACCTACAAATTCCAGGGCCGCGACTTCCGCCTCACCGACGTGCACGGGAAAGTGGTGAAGGGCATTCTGGCGTAGGGCTCCGCAGTCGCGCGTTCATCACCGGCGGTAAGCCTTGCGCTTTCTTGGCCACTTCCGCTAGCTCTCTGCCCATGCAAACCACCCGGACAAAGCTATTTCTCATGATGGTGCTGGAGTTTTTCATCTGGGGGGCATGGCTGCCGCCGATTTGGGAATACATGGGCGGGCTGGGCTTCAACGGCACGCAGATCGCGTGGGTCGGCAGCGCATTCGCCATCGCCTCGGTGCTCGCGATCTTTTTCGCGAACCAATACGCCGACCGCCATTTTGCGTCCGAGCGCTTCCTTGCCGTCAGCCATCTCGTCGGCGGCCTCGCGATCCTCGGCATGTTCTTCGTGAAGAGCTTCCCGCTCTTTTTCACGCTGATGCTCATCCACTCGATCTTCTACGTGCCCACGATCTCGGTCACAAACTCCCTCGCCTTTGCCAATCTCAAGGACCCGCAGCGCGACTTCGGCCGAGTGCGAATGGGCGGAACGGTCGGCTGGATCCTTGCGGCGTGGCCCCTCTATTTCGTGCTTCAGGGGAAAGAGGGCGACGCGCTCCAGCACGCGCGCAGCTTCATGTTCATCGTCTCCGGCGGGGCGTCGCTCCTCCTCGCGGCGTTCTGCCTCACGCTGCCGCACACGCCCCCGAAGCCCGCGGTCGAGAAGAGCCACAAATTCGCGTGGCTCGAGTCCTTCCGCCTGCTCGCCCTTCCGTATCTGCTGATCCTCTTCATCGTCACATTCATCGATGCGACCATCCACAATGGCTACTTCGTGATGGTCTTTGGCTTCCTCGGAAAGGTCGGCATCAAGCCCGAGAACATCATGCCCGTGATGAGCCTCGGACAGATCGCGGAAATCGTGACGATGTTCGTGCTGGGCACCGTGCTGGCGAAGCTCGGGTGGCGCACCACGATGATCGTCGGCATTCTCGGCCACGCCGTGCGGTTCGCGGTGTTCGCGTTCTTTCCGCAGTCCACCGGCCTCATCATCGGCGTCCAGGTGCTCCACGGCATCTGCTACGCGTTCTTCTTCGCCACCGTCTATATCTTCATCGACGCGGCATTTCCAAAGGACGTGCGGGCCAGCGCGCAGGGTCTCTTTAACCTGCTGATCCTCGGCCTCGGCGACCTCGCGGCGAAGTGGATCTTCATCCCACTCCAGGCCAATCTCACGCCGGAGGGCGGCGTCACGGATTTCCGCACGCTCTTCCTCGTGCCGACCGGCATGGCGCTCGGCGCTGCGATCCTCCTGGGGCTTTTCTTCAAGCCGCCAAAGAATATCGCCGCCGCAGGCGAGGCCGCCGCCGCCGCGCACTGATCACCAGTCGGAGCGCAGCGACTCCGGTGCCCGACCCTGCTCGCGCAGCGTGCGAAGCGAGAGCGCGTCGTGGCGTTTTGCGAGGCGCTCGCCGCTTGCATCGGTCACGAGCGGACAGTGGAAAAATGCGGGCGTCGCGAGGCTGAGGGCACGGTAGAGCAGGAGCTGGCGGAATGTGCTCGCGATCAGGTCCGCGCCGCGCACGACCTCCGTGATCTCCATCGCCGCGTCATCCACCGTGCAGGCGAGCTGGTAGCTCGGCAGATCGTCCCGCCGCCATACGGGGAAGTCGCCGAAGTCGCCCCCGCACACGGCAGGCTGCACGCCGAGCCTGCCGTCCGTGAAGGCGACCGTCTCCCCATCGGGCACTCGGAAGCGCCAGCTCACACCCTCGCGCGGGCGGTCGGCCGATTCGGCCCTGCAGGTGCCTGGGTAAAGCGGCTCGTCCTCGCCATGATGCGGCGCACTGAGCGCGCGGAGCACATCCTGCCGCGAGCAGGCGCAGGGATAGATGAAGCCGCCACGCCGCAGCCGCTCTAACGCCGCGGTGTAGTGTGGCATCCGCGCGCTCTGGTCGTACGGCGCGAACGGACCGCCGACGTCCGGTCCTTCGCTCCAGCGCAGGCCAAACCAGCGCATGTCCTCAAGCATCGCCTCGACGAATTCCGGCCGGCACCGCGCGCGGTCGAGATCGTCATTGCGCAGGATCAGCGTGCCGCCCGCCTCCCCGGCGCGCTGCTGGGCGATCCAGAAAGTGCGCGCGTGTCCGAGATGCAGGTAGCCGGTGGGCGATGGCGCCAGGCGTCCGCGGTAGCTGCGAGGACTCATCGTCTCGATGGGACGGAGCGCCGCCCGCAACGTGGCTCCGGGGCGCGGGACGGTGCCATCCGTCAGTCCCGTTCGCCGGGAATGTCCGCCGGGTAGCCGCTGATCGCGCGGCTGGCCTGCACGCCGGAGAGCGCGGCGCTTTCCACGCAGCCGACGTTGAGGCCGTTGTGCGTCCAGTCGCCGGCGAGATAGAGATTGTCGAAACCGGACTCGCCGGATCTGAGGCGATACTTCGTGCTGCCGGCGACGCTGAGCACGTAGCGCTCGCTGGGGTCGATATTGATCCGGTAGTAGAGGCCGTCCGCGCGCTGCGGACCGGTGCCGCCGTTGGGGTCGAAGACTTTGTTCCAGTCGAGCGCTCCATTGGCGTCCACGACATTTGGCCACAGCGGCTGGAGGTGCCGGCTGAAAAAGGCGAGCGCGCCCGCTTTGATCTTCGCGAGCTGCTGCGCGGGGTAGCCCGCGGCCGTCGCGGGCGGCTCGTTCGGATCGTCCTCGGATGGCCCGCAGAAGTACGCGAGGAACTGCGGCACCGTGCCGGACTTGTTATTCTGCGGCGTCCACGTCTCCGTCTTCAGGACCACGTTCTGATCCATCCACGAATTCAGCGGATCCACATACGCATCGACGAGCGACGGATCCTTCAGCTCGCCCTTCGGATCCCAGCCGATCTCCGCGAGCTTTGGCAGCAGCCAGATCTGCACGGCCTGGGTGCGCACGCTTTTGATCCTCCCCACCATCTCGCACCACGGCTGGCTCACCGCGGCCAGCTCGGTGCTGATCGCCTTCACGCCCGCGATGGAAACGCCGAGCACCACCGTGTCGAAATCCACCCCTGCGCGCAGCGTGCGCTTCTCCACCGGCGGCACGGCGCACCAGCGCGACTCGAAGCTGGGCTCGTCCGGCCCCGGCACGGCGCTGGCGAGCTGGTCGGCAAAGGGTTCGCTCGGCCAGACGTGAAAGATCTTTCCGTCGTTCAGCCTCATCGGCAGCAGCGCGTCGTAGTCCGCGCCCTTGAGCGATGCCTGGCGGGACATGTCGATCGTGGCGACGGATTTCTTGTCCGCGGAAAGGCCGAGATTTTCCACGCGATGGAAGAACTCGAACTTCACGCCGCGCTTTTTCAGCGCGAGGTAGAACGGCGAAAACACCGTCTCACCCATGCCCGCGTCCATCTTGAAAACGTAGGCACCCTTGTATCCGAAAAAGATGCGGAGGAAGCAGCGCAGCGCCACACCCGCACCCATGTTGGGCTTTGCCACAGCGCCGCTCGCGCCGTCCTCGTAGGCAAAGGCGAGGTCGTAGAGACCTTTGAGCACCGGGCTCTCCAGCGTGTGGAAGCGCGCTCCGTGCGCCTGCATCCATGTGAGAAACTCCACCTCGTCGAGCGAGTCGAAGCCGCGGAAGATCACGCCGTCGGCGATCATCCCGCGCAGCGCCGTGACGCTGGCGTCGAGCATGTAAACGAGGCGCGCGAGATTCGCGTCGGCCTCCAGCATTTCGACCGTGATCTTCTCGTGGAGGTTGTGGAGGAATTTGAAAAGGTCGTTGGCGACATTGAGCAGGTCGATGGCCTTCAGTTCCAGCGGATCCAGCGGCAGCGCGCGCACCGTATTGAGCGCGCGGTGGACGTGGGTGTGGGAGAAAACGAAGTGCAGGCCGTCGCGGAGCGCATCCGCCATCCGGTCGGCGAGTCCTTCGATCCTGCCAAAGAGGCCGCCGGGGGATTTCACATCCTGGACCGTGGTGGAGGGGGTCGGCAGCGCGTTCAGGATCGTGGAGTTCTCGTTGATGTTCGCCACGATCCACTCCAGCGCCCGCCGGAAACTCGCCCAGAGACTGGGCGGCGGCTGTCCGTCGCCGGGCTCCTGGCTGTCTTTGGGAAAGCGGTAGCACCAGAAATCCCACGGCCCCGCGTGGTGGTCGGCGACGACTCCCTCGGAGACGCCGGTGAAGGCGTCTTTCCACGAATCGAACGGCCCGTTCGGCCCCATCTCGCGGTACGCCTTTCGGATCGTGCGAAAGGCATTCTCATAAAAGCCAAACCAGATGTGCAGGCCGTGCTCCTCGCTGCGATGGCCGAGATTTGGATCGAGGTTCCGCCCGCTCGCGCCCTTGCCGCCGAGCCGCCAGCCGAGCTGGTAGAGGGTCACCTCGTATTTGCCTTTGTGGATGGGATCGGTGAGCCACAGCGCCGCCGTGCATCCGCCGACACCGCCGCCGAGAATTGCGATTTTTTCTTTCTGCATGGGTTCTCCTTCGTTGTTTGGGGAGTTGGTTTTCCGTTCGTCCCTTACCTCTTAATCTTACTCTTAATCCTAATCCCCCGATTCGGGCGGGGAGGCAGATTAGGATTAAGAGTAAGAGTAAGATTAAGAGGAAGCGGAAGAGCAGCGTGTTTGCTATCCGCCCGCCTGCCAGCGGGCAAGTTCGGCGTGCGCTCCGAGGCGGGTGAAAAGCTCGAGCGCCCGCGTGCGTTCCGCCTCGCCATGCCGGAGCGCGCGGTGCGCGTGGATCAGCGCCAGATCCGCCGTCATCGAGAAGCGCCCGGCGGCGGCGAGCGACTTCTTCCAGGACCGCTCCGCTCTCCATGCCTGCCCGCGCTGCCAGCGATAGAGGCCAGTCCACAAATGGGCGCGCGGCGAGCCGATGGGAAAGGCGCGGGCGAAGGCCCGCATCGTCGCGCAGGCCCGCCGCGCCTGCTGCATGAGCGGCGCCGCCGTCCGGCCCTCGCGCTGCGCCGCTGCCCACAGCCCGAGGAAAACCTCGGCCACGTACGAGCAGTCGAGGAGCGCGGTGAATGACACCGGCGGCCCGGCGGCCAGCCGGTCCAGCGCGATCTGAGCCCGCTCGCGGGCGCGCTCCATCTCGCCCAGCCGGTAATGCGCGAGCGCCGAGCCCGCGTGAAATGCATTCAGCGTGAGCGCATCCCAGCCCGGCAGCTCCCTGTCGCCGAGCACAGCCAGCGCCGCCGCCGGCCCCTCGGTGGGAAGCAGTGCGTGCGCATCGTGCGTGCGCGCCCAGCCGAGCGTCTGTGCGTCCTCCCGCCGGCTGGCCGACCGCCGCAGTCGCGTAGCGGCCTCCCGCGCCGCCGGGTACTCGCCCCGGTGGAGATGGAGGAAGAAAAAATTTGTGACGCATTCCTCCGCGCGCCGGCCGTTGCCGTACCGGCGGAAGGCCTCCAGCGCGAGCGCGAGCCGCTCCTGCGCGAGCGCGAACCGTCCGCGCCCGTTAAAAAAAATGCCCATGAGCTGTCCGACGTAGGCGCGCGTGACGGCGCTGCCGGCGAGCGGCAGCGCCCTTTCGCTCAGCCGGAAGTAGAGGTCCCCCAGAGCAGGTGGCGGCAGTGCCGCGGCGACAATCATCATGCTGCCGTACATCTCCGCGAGCTTCGGCGACGGCCCGAGCGCCTCGGCGAGATTCAGTCCGTGGATGATGTGAAACACCGACGTCACCAGATCATTGGTAAAGTAGGCGATTTCACCGAGCTGAGTGTACGCCTGGATCGCCTCGCCCAGCGCCTCCCTCGAATCCACCCTGCCCGGAGAACGGCCCGCGCCGCGCACCCGGTTCCAAATTTGCCGGACGAGCGCCGCCGGCAGCGCGAGCGTTTTCATCCGCGCCGGAGTAGGAACCGGATGCCCGACGATCCGCGTCGCCTGCGAAAGCCACTCCCGGCTTTCCGCGATCTGCCCGAGGTGGTGATGCGCCTCGCCGATCTGACGGTGCCAGCGCCCGGAGTCCAGCGCTGACGGGCGCTGATTGCCCATGCTCGCCAGCTCAATCGCCTGATTGAGAAACCCGATGGCCTCGCGGTTTGCGTAGCGCTGCAACGCCTGGTCGCCGGCGAGGTCGAGATAGTGGATCGCCTGCGCGGGCGCTTCGGCATGCCGCCAGTGGTGGGCGAGCAGCGGGAAATTCGCGGCGTCATTCCGCTCCGTGAATACCGCGAGCTGCCGGTGGAGCTGCTGCCGGTGCGCGAAAACCAGGTGCCCGTAGGCGACCTCCTGAATGATGTTGTGCTTGAAGATGAAAGCCGGGCCGCCGCCGGCGTCGGCGTCGGTGCGCTCGGCGAGATCGAGCGCGACCAGGCGGTCGAGGCACGCCGGGAGGTGCTCGCGGTCGTCCGGCACGGGATGGATCGCGTGCAGGATGCGCAGCGAAAAGGAGCGCCCGTTCACGCTGGCGACCTTGATGACCATTTGCTCGCGGGGGGAAAGGCGGTCGATGCGCTCGCTCACGACGCCCTGCACGCTGGAGGGGAAGCTCAGCCGCTGAAGATCGCCGGCACCGGGCGCCAGCTCGCAACGCCGGTCCCGGATGACGAGATGCCCCGCGTCTCGCAGCGCATAGGCGAGCTCCTCGGAAAAGAAAGGGTGCCCCTCCGCCTTCTCACGGATGAACCGCGCCACCGGCGGTGGCAGCGTCTCGACATCCAGCCGCCGACGGACCAGCGCCAGCACCTCATCCCCGGCCAGCGGGCCGAGCGCGAGCCGGCTCCCGCCCGCGGCCTCGCAGAGCGCCGTCCATGCCTCCGGCGCCGCCTCACCGAGCGGGCGCGTGACCACCGTGAGAAGCACGCGCGGCACCTTTCTATGGATCTCCAGCGCGAGCAGCCACGAGGCGGAGTCCGCCCAGTGCGCGTCTTCGAGGATGACGACGATCGGCTCGGAGGAGGACACATTTTCGAGAAGCTGGACGAGGATTCCGGCAGTCGCCTCGGCGCGCGCCTGGCCGCTGATCTCCGCGGTGATCTCATTCTCCGGCAGATGCACGCCGAGCGCGGGATTGAGCAGCGGCGCGAGGCGCAGTGCTTCCGGCGCATCGGCGAGAAGCTGCAGCAGCCGGTCGGCGCGCTCCGCCTCGTCGGCGTCCGGCGGAAAGCCGGCCACCTCGGCGAATACCGGACGCCACGCGTGGTAGGCGCTCGCGCGCTCCAGCGAATCGCCGCCGCCGGAGAGCACCCGCAAGGCGGCCTCCGCGGCCATCGCGCGGAAGTCGGCGACGAGCGTGGATTTCCCGATGCCCGCGTCGCCCTCGATGAGCACCACGCCCGCCGCGCCGCTCTCCCGCAGGGCTCCCAGCCGCGCACGCAGGGCCGCGCGCTCATTTTCCCGGCCGACGATGCCGCCGCGGCGCGGGGCGGAGGCCGTGGTTTCGTCGAGCGGGCGGTAGATCGCGACGGCCGCCGCCTTCCCTTTCACCTCGACCCGCCGGAGAAACTCGAAGCGGATGCTCCGCGCTGCGGCATGGCGCGTGGCCTCGTCGCAGAGCACGTCGTTTTCGGCGAGGGCCATCAGCCGCGCGCAGCGGTTCATGGTGTCGCCGACCATCGAGTACGCGCGCCGGCGTTTGCTGCCGATCGCGCCGCAGAAAAGCCGCCCGGTGGTCACGCCGATGGAGGAGGCCAGGCCGAGGTCGCGCAGCGCAGCGCGCACCGCCAGCGCGATGCGCACGGCGCGGATGGCGTCATCCTCATGCGCCCACGCGGGCAGGCCGAGCGCGGCCACGAGCGTGAATCCGGCGTGGTCGTCGCCGAGGTTGTCCACCGTTCCCTCATAGCGTTCGAGCACGGTCTGGATGGAGTGCATCACCGCCTGCGTGCGGTCGAGGCCGCGCGCCGGATCATCGTCCACATCGGGCACATTGATGAAGAGCACGGAAACGCGGCGGAACTCCGCGAGCCAGCCCGCCTGCCCTGCGACGATGCGGTCGCGCACCGCCGCCGGCACATGGCCAAAGAGCGCCGCCACATCCCGCGCCCGCACCCAGGGCTGGAGCGCCGGCCTCATATCGAGCAGCGCGACCGAGTCCAGACGCGCGCCGCCGTCGGATCGGGCACTCACTTTCGCCGTGGCGGAAAGCAGACCCGCGATCTCCGGCGAGAGCGCCACCCCGCCAGGATCGGCGCATCCGATGGCGGCGCGCGCACCGGCCATCGCAGGGCCGGCGAGCCGCGAGGCCCAGCGCCCGCCCACGCCGCCGACGACCATGTGCCGCAGCTCACCCGCGCCCAGGCTCACGCGCATCGAGAGCGTCACGTCGTCCGCCACATGCCGCGCGTGCATCTGCCGCTGGATGAAAAGCGCGCACTGCGCCGCATGCCGGGCGGTCTCCGCCAGCGTGTCCGTGGCGTCCGGCCAGACGGCCAGCAGGGAGTCGCCGGCGAAGTTCATGACGAGCCCGCCGTGGGACTCGATGAGATCGATGAGGTCCGTGAAGTAGGCATTGAGCAGCCGCGAAAGCTGCTCCACTCCCGCCGGGCCGGCTCCGTCCATTCCCTCCGTGAGCGTGGTGAAACCGGCGATGTCCGTGAGCAGGACGGCGCCGGTGAAAGCCGTCGCGCGGGCCGCTGAGGCGGGCGCCGGATCATGGGTGAGACTCTCCAGCACCAGCGGCGGGACGTAGGCGGCAAGCGCCTCTGCGAGCCGCGCGTCTCCCCGGGCGGGCGGAGTGGCGGAGGCGGGCATGACGTTCGTCAGGCTAAGGCGCCGACCAGATCTCCCGCCCCGCCGTGAGTTCGAAGTCGAAGTCGAGCATGAAGGCCGAATGCGGCTTCACCGTCACATCCGCCGCACCCGGCGCGAGGCCGATCTCCTCCGCCCACGGCACGCTGTCATGGCGCGGGATTTCGATTTCAAAGTCGCCGCTGAGAAACCCGCCGCCGCGGATCGCGAGCGGCACCGACGAGGCTTCGGCGATGGACTGATGGCAGGCGCGCGTGCTGTCCTCGATCCGAGGGAGCTGGCGCAGGAAGGCAAAATTCAGCAGATGCTCCGCGGTGACATCGGCGAGACTTGCGCCGATGAAAAGCAGCGGGTCGGTGATCCGCAGGACCTCGCGGACAAAGGCCTCGGTGGCTCCCGCGATCTGCCCAAAGGGCCGCTCGACGGCCAGCGGCGCGGCATCCGTGCGTCGCGCGGTGGCGATGGGCAGGATCTCCGCGCGCGATCCGGGAGCGAAGCGGTGGATGACCTCGCCCGCCGCGGAGAACTCCGCCGTTTCGCCCATGGCGGAGGGCATCGAGACGGTGCCGTACTGCTTGGGGAAGCCGTAGATGTCGCGCCCGGCGATCATCGCCGCGCTAGAGTCGAGCCAGAGGTAGGGCATGTGCCATGCAAGCCGTGCGGGCAGCCAGGCGGGGCCGAGCTTTTCCTCCACGGCGAGGAGGAATGAGACGTTCAGCTCATTCTCCCGGGAAGATCCGTGCGCCGCCTCCGCGGGCACTGCGGAGGTCAGGCGCTCCATGCACATGTAGGTGATGAGCACGGTCGAGGAGACCGCGCGGTAGCGCGTGTCTGGCGCGAGATTCAGAGTCTTGTCGACCAGCGCCTGGATGCGCTGACGGCTGGCCGTCACGGCGAAACCAAACGCTTTCACATCCCGGATCGAGAACGGATTCCGGACGATGGAATTCCCGGCGTACTGGATGAAGGGGACGTTGACCATGTGGGGGCAACCGCAGGCTGCGCGAAGGGGCGGAATGCTGGCAAGCGGTGAATCCCGCGGAACTCCGCCGCGGCTTGCACCGCGCGGCATCGCGCGCATGGTGTGCGGCTCCCGATGAAAACCGTCCTTCGCGTCTTTGCCTACGTCCGCCGCTATCCGTGGATGGCCTCCGGCATGCTCGCGTGCGCGGTGCTCACGACGCTGATGGTCGTGGTCTTTCCCAAAGCCACGCAGCTCATCATCGACGACGTGCGCGCGGGCCGCGGCGACCGTCTGCCGTGGCTGGTGCTCGTCGCCGCGGCGTCGTTTTTCGTGCGCGATCTTTTCAATGCGATCCGCATCGTGCTGAACAACACCTTTGAGCAGCGCGTGATCTTTGACCTGCGCAGCGATCTCTACGCGCACATCCAGCAGCTCCCGCTCACGTGGTTCGACAACCGCGCGACCGGCGACATCATGACGCGGCTGCTGGAGGACGTGACGGCCGTCGAGCGCGTGCTCATCGACGGGGTCGAAGGCGGCGTCATCGCCGTGCTGCAGATCGTGATCGTGGCGGCGATGCTCTTTTCCTACAACGCGCAGCTCGCCTGGCTGGCGCTGACGCCGATCCCGCTGCTCGTCGCCGGCGCGCTCATCTACACGCTCACCGCGCCGCAGCGTTATCGCGGCCAGCGCAAGGCCTCCTCGGCGATGAACTCGCTGCTGCACGACAACCTCGCGGGCATCCGGCAGATCAAAACCTACGTCCGCGAGCGCGAGGAGCACGCGCGTTTCAACGGCGTGAGCAATCAGCTCCGCACGGCCACGCTGACGGTCATGAAGGTGTGGGCGATCTACAATCCGCTGATGAGTTTCCTCGGCGCGTGCGGCGCTGTGCTCGTCGTCGGCTACGGCGGGCGCGCCGTGCTGCGCGGGGAAATGGGCGTGGGCGATCTCGTGGCAGTGCTGTGGCTGGTCGGCGCGCTCTACGATCCGGTGGGGAAGCTGCATTCGCTCAATCAGCTCGTGCAGGCCGGGCGCGCGGCCGGCGAGCGCGTCTTCGAGATTCTCGACACGCCCGCCGAGCCCGGCCGCGTGGAGCACGACGAGCCGGTCAGCATCACCGGCGACGTGCGTTTCCAGGACGTGGGCTTCGCCTACTCCGAGGAGCTGCCGATCCTGCACCACATCACGCTGCACGCGCGGCCCGGCGAGACCGTGGCGCTCGTCGGCCACACCGGCGCGGGGAAAAGCACGCTCGTGAATCTGCTCACGCGTTTCTACGAATTCGACGACGGCGAGATCCTCATCGACGGGAAGCCGCTCCGCGATTTCTCCAAAAGCGCGCTGCGCTCCGCCGTCGGCATGGTCACGCAGGAGAGCTTCCTCTTCAACGGCTCCATCCGCGACAATCTCCGCCTCGGCAAACCCTCTGCCACCGACGCCGAGCTGATCGGCGCGCTCGAGGCGGCGAATGCACGCGAGTTTGTCGAACGCCTGCCGGACGGCCTGAACACAGCAGTCGGCGAGCGCGGGGTGAAGCTGAGTGTCGGCGAAAAGCAGCGCGTCTCCATCGCCCGAGCGCTGCTCAAAGACCCGCCCATCCTCGTCCTCGACGAAGCCACCGCGAGCGTGGACACGCAGACCGAGCGGCTCATTCAGGAGGCGCTCGACCGGCTCATGGCGCAGCGCACCAGCTTCGTCATCGCCCACCGCCTCTCGACCGTGCGCCACGC